>WQYX01000010.1 GCA_009781005.1 Polyangiaceae bacterium
GGCATGGGTGTGGGCGGTGGTGGGGGTAGGAGCGTTGATATTGGGGGTGGGAGCGTGGTGGAAGCTGTCGAAGGGGGAGAAGGGGGAAGGCAAGGGGCAGCCGGTGGCGAGTCGTGTGGAGGCAGGGAGTGGGGAGGAGGGTGTGATTCCGCCGCCGCCGGAGTCTGAGCATTGGGTCGATCGGAGAGGTGGAGGGCAGAAAGAGGATGAATTTCCGGAGGTTGGCTGACGTCCACCGGGGATGGGAAGACGGTCGGAAGCAGAGATTTGGTCGGAGGAGCAATTTGGCCAGGTGGAGTTGGGGGATGCGCGGCGCACGGCGCGCCTGGTTCGGATGGGGACACGAGCAGCGGAAAACCCATCGGGGAAGCTGTCGGAGGTGTTCACGTGCGCGAAAGAATTGGACGCCGCGTACGACTTTGTCGAACGCGCGCAGACGAGCCTCGAGGCGTTGGATAGGGGAATCGGACGTGCCACGGCTCGCCAATGCATCGGGCCGTCACGCATCCGAGTGGCCGTCGATGGCTCGAGCACCCACCTGACGGACGAGACGGGGAACAAGGGGTTTGGTCGCATCGGAGCGGACGGCAGGGGAGCCAAAGGACTGAAGGTGATGACGGCACTGGCCGTGGACTCCGACGGCATGCCGCTCGGTCTGCTGGGGCAAACGTGGTGGGCGCGCCCTGTGGCTCTGAAACGCTCAAGAAAACAGAAAACAGGGGAGCGGCGCAAGAAGCGACCGAGCGAGAAGGAGACTCGCTATTGGTTGGAGACCCTCGAGCGCGCGGCCGAGCGCCTCGAAGAGGTGGGAGCGCGAGGTTGGTTTCCACTCGACCGGGAAGGCGATGCGTGGCCGACCCTGCTCGCTCTTTCGCAGAGCGGACATGTGTTCACCGTCCGTTCGGCCTGGGACCGCGTCGTGCAGACGACCGGGCGGGACAAGCAGTACTTCCGCAGATGGGTGGCGGCCAGTCCATCCGTTGGCTCGTACGAGCTGGACGTGCCCGGTCACGGCGGTCGCACGGCACGACGCGCCCACATGGTGTTGCGCGCGACGCAGGCAACCTTAAGGTTGCGCGACAAGAGAACGGGGAGGATTCACCCGTTGACGGTTCACGCGGTTTGGGTGCATGAGCAGGGCACCACTCCGGTAGGGGAAAAGCCGCTGGACTGGATGCTCTTGACCAATGCCCCCATCGAGAGCTTCGAGGCTGCGTGCGAAGTGGTGCGCGGCTATGCGATGCGGTGGAGAATCGAGGACTTCCCGCGAGTGGCGGATGGCCTCGATGAGGAACCATCAGTCGCTCGAGACTCTCGCGCGTCTGGTCAACCCGGTGGCGCAAGGCTGGATGAATTACTACGGCCGGTTCTACCGGTCGAAGTGCATCCAAGTCTTGCAGCACATCAACGGGGCTCTTGCAAAGTGGGTGAGACGGAAGTTTAAGAGGTTTCAGCGACGAAAGCGAGAATCCGTGCACTGGTTGGGAGGGATTGCGCGGCGCAATCCCTCCCTCTTTGCGCACTGGCGCCTCGGTGCGAAACCTGCGGCTGGGATTGGAGGAGCCGGATGAGGCGAGAGTCTCACGTCCGGTTCTGGGAGGGCCCGAGGGTGCAATTCCCTCGGGCTACTCGACTTATCCATCGTGCGACCCAAGAGACCGGGATAGGTGTTGAAGTGGTCAAGCGTCCGGACATCAAAGGATTTGTTGTTGTTCCCAAACGATGGGTTGTGGAACGATCGTTTGGAGGATGAATCGGGACCGACGTCTCTCGAAGGATTATGAACGGTTGATATCAAGTTCCGAAACTTGGATTCGATGGAGTTTTGTTCACCTCATGACCCGCCAACTCGCCTCATGAAATGACGTGTATTGCTGTCGAACACGCTCTAAGGCACGCTTCCCGTTCGCATGTACGAGCCTCGCGCAGTGGGCCAGAGCACGCAGGAGGTGCCCGAGCCCGGGACGGTGAAGACGTCGATGCCATGGTCGAACGTCTGCGCGAGGATTTCGAGCTGGCCGTCGCCATCGATATCCGCGATGGTTGGCGCGGCAGGGACGCCAATCCCGTTGCCGTCGATGCCTTGGTTCGGGAGCGTGATGTCGAAGAGAAGCTCGCCGGTGTTCTTCAGCACCACGAGCCGCCCGCCGTTTTTGGCGAGCGAATAGACGCCAAAGACGATTTCCGGGACGCCGTCCTTGTTCAAATCGGCAACGGTGACCTCGGAGGCGAACGTCTTGGCCGCACCTTTCGCGAAGTCGTAACGCCATAGCCGCGAGCCATCCGCGCCCATTGCGTAGATGTAGCCATCATTGATTGGCGCGAGGATTTCGGGCCGCGGGTCGCCGACGATGTTCACCGTCGTCGGCGCGGGGATGCCGTCCGGCGGATACCAATCCCCGGCGTCACGGACAGGCGGTTGGTCGCTCATCGGGAGTGTTTCAAATCCGGCTTTTCGCCGCGCCGATCGCGAGCCGTCGCCGTACGCGCCTTCGAGGACCATGAACGCATAGCCTTGCGTCACGTACGGATCGTGGAGCTCGGCGTTCGGGATCCCGACGATCTCGTTCTTCCCGTCGCCGTCGAGATCGACGACGTTCGGTGGCGACGCGGTCCATTGCAGCCACATGGTCGTGTTCACGTCGGGCCAAGCACCAACGTGCGCGTGATAGTGATTGTCCTCGATCGTCGGGTCGAACCAGCGAATGAATTGCCGCCAACCCATGCGCTGCCCGAGGTACGGATCGTCCGGATTCGTGTACCAATCGGACGCAAGGATGCTCGAGCCGTCGGCCTTGAACGCGTTGATATAGTGGTTGTCGTACGTGATGATGATCTCGAGATCGTCGTCGTCATCGATGTTGCCGATGCCGACGTTCTCGCCGTCACAGGCGTAGCCGTGGTTACCCTGGCCGTTGAAGTCTAAGTCGTCGGTTTGGTTGTAACGGGGCCAGCCCGGGCGGGCTTTCCCTTTCGAATCGAAGACGAAGACCTGCGAGCCCGTGTCCGACGTGTTGTCCGTCGTGACCACGACTTCGATCTGGCCGTCGTGATCGAGATCCGCCGCCGCCATGCCGCTCGCGTTGGGGCTCTGTCCACCGCTCGTCGTGCTCGCCGTCCACTTCGTGGTGAGTTTGCCGTTCGCGTAGTTGTACGCCGCGACGGTGCCGCCGCTGCCGCCAACGACGATCTCGGGTTTTCCGTCGCCGTCGAGATCGGCGACGACGTGCGGCGCGTAGATGCGGTCTTGCGTCAACGTACCCTTCGCAAGCTGCTTTCCGTCGGCAGAAAAGACGAAGGTGCTGTAGAGCGCGGCGACGATCTCGTTCTTCCCGTCGCCATCGAGATCGACGACGGCGGGTGAGGCAAGCCAGCCTGTTTCGTCCGTCTCGATGTTGCGCACGAACACTGGCTGCACGACCGGTGCGGTGCCGTTCTCGTTCACGCAAGCGGCGGTGGCCGCGATGGCGCCGTCCTGGAGGACGCTTCCTTGGCGATCGCTCGTGCCGTTACCGTTCGAACCGCACGCCGACCCGGCCAACGCGCCCATGGCAGTTGCGATCGACGCGGAGATCACGACGCCCGCCCACGAAGCGGAGGTTTTGCGCATGTCAGTGAGGATAACGCCTCTCGCTTCGCTTTAGGAAGGAAGCGAAGGAAGAGGAAGACAGGCGCGGCCTTTTTCGTTTACGTGACGCAGCGATAAGAGTACTATTCAAAGTTTAAAGGGCGCCTCAATCCGTTGTCGTCGCTCTCTTAAATATGACTTGCCGAATCACAAATATCCATCTGGCCGTCATGCTGGGTGCACGGGCCGTTCGGTGGGCGGGGATCCTCGTCGTCACCTTGCTTTTCGCGTTTCCATCCATGGCAAGCGCCGAGGTCCCGCGCACGGCATTCTTCTATGGAAAGCCCGTTCCGCCTGAGCTTTTTGCACAATACGACCGCGTCGTCGTGGAGCCGGAGAACCTCCCGGCGCCTCCGTCCGGGGTGCGAGCGGAGACGTTCGCTTACGTGAGCGTGGGTGAAATGGCCGACACGAATGCGCTTCAAAAAGAGGCGCCTCGCGGGTGCTTCGTTGCGCGCAACGCCGATTGGCGTGCAGAAGTCGCCAATCTGACGTGTCCCGCTTGGCACGCGTTCGTCCTCGAGCGACTCATCGAACCGCTTTGGGCTCGAGGTTATCGCGGGTTTTTCCTCGATACGCTCGACAGCTTCGAGCTCGTGGCAAAGACGCCGGACGCGAGAAAGACCCAAATAGCCGGCCTCGCGACTCTCTTGAAGAAGGTCATCCAACGTCATCCGAACGTGAAGTTCATTTTGAATCGAGGCTTCGACGTCATCGGTCGCGTGCGCGCCAATGTCGTTGGAATCGCAGCCGAATCGTTATTTGCCGAATGGAATTCAAAAGCAAAGAAGTACGGGCCCGTTTCCGAAAGCGACAGGCAGTGGCTGACCGCGCGCCTTCAGAAGGTCACGAACGAGCACAAACTCCCGATTACCGTCATCGATTATGTCCCGCGTGAAAAGCTGGAAGAGCGTCGCGAGGTAGCGCGGAAGATCCTTGCGCTCGGCTACGACGCTTGGGTAACGAACGCTGCGCTCGACGATCTCGGCGTTGGGCAGACGGAGATGGTGCGACGGCGCGTCCTCGTCGTTCACGGCGGCGAGCAGTACCTCGGCATCAATGACGCGCACGTCGTCGCTGCGGCCATTCTGGAGCGCCTGGGCTACGCCGTCGACTACGTCAGCCGAAAAGGCCCGCTTCCAACGGGTCACCTCGCGGCGCGGTACGCCGGCGTCGTGACGTTCTTGACCAGTGAGGATCCCCAGCATTCGGCCGCCTATCGCGCGTGGCTCCTCGATCGTATTCACGAACGACTACCGGTCGTCATGCTCGAGGGCTTCGGATTCCCCCCCGACGCCGAATTTCTGCGCGAGCTGGGGCTCGAACCGGCCGACGGCGAAAGGTCCGTCCGCGTGGTGAACGCGGCTCCGTGGATTGGTTACGAGACGAAGCGCATCGATATCGGAAAGAGGATCCCCGACGTGCGAACCGTGGGAGTCCAAAATACGTCATTTCTTCGAATCGAGGATGCGAAAGGCAAGGATGGTGATGCCGTCGTCATCGGTCCGTGGGGCGGGATCGTGATTCCCCCCTATTTCATGAGTGGAGGAGATTCGTCGACACGGCGGTTCGTCGTCGATCCGTGGACGTTTTTCGAAAAAGCGCTCGGCGGCGAGCCTGCGCCCATCCTCGACGTCACGACCGAAGGCGGACAGCGCATTCTCACGGTGCACATCGACGGCGACGGCTTTGCGAGCCGCTCGGAGATCCCGGGAACGCCGTACGCAGGACAGGTCGTCCACGACCAGATCCTGACGCGATTTCGCATTCCAACGACCGTATCGATCATCGAGGGAGAGCTGAGTCGCGAGGGAATGACGCCTGCCGAATCGCCGGTGCTCGAGGCGGCTGCCCGGGCAACGTTCCGGCTCCCCTTCGTGGAGATCGCGAGTCACTCGCTCAGTCATCCCTTCTTCTGGGCCGATACGGAGGCCGGGAAGCTTCACAACGGAAAAGTCCCCTATCTTCCGATTCCGAATTATCGTTTCGATCTTCATCGTGAAATCGTCGGGTCCATCGATTACGTCAACCGGCGACTCGCTCCTGATGGCAAGCGCGTCATGGCGTTTCTCTGGACGGGCGACTGTTCTCCGAGCGGAGAAGCCGTCGCCATGGCAACGGCCGCTGGCGTCGACAACTTGAACGGTGGCGGAGCAACGCAAACGTTGGGCAGTCCGTCACTCACGCAGCTCCAGCCTATGATGCTCCCGTTCGACAACGGCGCGCTGCAGATCTACGCGCCCATTCAGAACGACAACGTTTTTACCAATCATTGGACCGTGTATCACGGATTCCGGCGCGTCATCGAAACCCTGAAACTTACGGAATCTCCGCGCCGCGTAACCCCTCTTTCGATTTATTATCATTATTTCAGCGCGACGAAGGCTGCTGGGATCAAGGCGCTCCTCGATGTCTACGAGTGGGCAGAGGCGCAGGAGCCCCATCCGCTCTATGCAACGCAGTACATCCATCGCGTCAAAGCGTTCGCGTCGGCGTCGGTTTCGCGCCACCCCGACGGCATCTGGGAGTTTTCCGGCCTCGGACCGATACGGACGCTGCGGATCGATCCCGCGCTCGGATATCCCGATCTCGCGCGGTCGAAGGGCGTTGCCGGTATGAGGGATACGCCGGTCGGACGATACGCGACGCTCATGAGCGATCACGTCGAGATTGCGTTCGCAAAGGCACCCCCGTCCGGTCCGTACGTCGAGCGATCCAACGCCGAAGTACTGTCCTTTCGCTCGGACGGGCATGGCGGAACGAGCCTTCGTCTCCGCGGGAACGTCCCCGTCGTATTCGCCGTAGGCGGTGTGACGAGCACGTGCAGCCTGCGCATCGGCAAACGCAACGTTTCGGGCGTGACCTCTGGATCGACGTCCGTATTCACGCTCTCGGAAACCGACACCGGGGAGGCCTCGCTTGTCTGTCGCTAATCGTGTGCGGCTCATGAACAACATGGCCGTCAGCGTGTTCGTGGTGACGCTCGGCGTAGCGCTCTTCCGGCTGCTTCCATCCGAACACGAACTCGAAAAACTTAGCTCGACGGGGCAGCCGAGCGCGCTGTCGCTCCGATATCTGCAGGCGCTCGTTGCAGCGAATCCAGAGGACGAGCACCTTCGGCTCCTTCTCGCGCGCGATCTGCTCGCGTCCGGAGATCTCGACGGCGCGCAAGAGAGCCTGAGCCACGTCGTCGATGAAAAGGGGCCCGCTTTCCACGAGACGAAGAAGCTCCGGATGAGCATCGCGCTACTCCGCTTTCGCGCGAAGAACGCGGGCGTCACCGAAGAGATCAGCGAGCACGCCATCCGCGATGTGCTCGCCGGGTCTTGCGAGAAGGAGACGCTCGAGGCGGCAGCAACGTTTGCGCTCGAAATCGGCCGTCCAGGGCTCGCCGCCGACACTTACGAGCGCCTCGCCCGACAAGACGCATCCGCGCGGGCGGCGTGGCTCGTGGAGGCCGCGCGCTGGCGGCGCGCGTCAGGCGATGACGCGCATGCGGCGAGCCTCTACGCCGAGGCCGCCGACGCAGCACCCGAGGCTCCGGCGAAGCGTGAACGCGCGGTCCCGGGCCCGGTGCCCGTCGATCTACCCAACCAGAAAGATTCGCGCCTCGTCGACAAACAGGTCGATCTCGATCGCGCGATCGCTCTGGCCCGAACGACGTATCAGGCCCAGACCGTGCTCGAATTGCGCCTGCGCTGCGCCGAGCAGCCCGACCCCACGGATTCGTGCATTCTCGAACTCACCCAGGCTTACGAAGACGTGGGCGATCCGGACGCGGCATCGGCGGTGCTCTCCGCGCACGTGAAGCGTCGCGGATCGCGCGCGCTCTGGAAGAGGCTTGCGATCCTCGATGAGAATCGCGGCGCGCCTCGAGAGGCGATCGACGCATGGCAGCAGGTCGCGAGCCTTGCCCCGCTCGACGGGACGGAGGCGCAACTCGCAGCCGGTCTCCAATGGCGTATGGACGCTCCGCGGGAGGCGCTCGATGCGCTCGTCTCCGTGCCCGAGAGCGCACCGGGGCGTGACGTAGCGTACTGGTCGATGGTCTCCGACCTCGCCTGGGAGATCAACGATGCTGCCGCCGCTCTCCGTGCGCTCGCCGAGCTCCGCGCGCGAGGGGATACGTCCGACGACATTTTCGATCGGATCATCTCCATCGAAGAAAACAGAGAAAACGACTCCGGTGCGGCGACCGCTGCGCTGGAGGCGTATCGATTGCGTTTCGAGCCGAAGATGCTCTTTACGGCAGCGTCGCTCCTCGACAGGCAAAAAAAGGATCGTGAGGTGGTGACGATCCTCGCGAGTGCGTCGTCGCACGACGATAAGCTCTTCGAGCTGCCCGAGTATTGGACGCGGCGTGCGACGGCATTGGAGCACCTCGGCGAGACGGCAGAAGCGTGCCGTGCATACGAGGGTGCGCTGCGCCTCGAGCCAGACTCTCCCGAGCACATGCACGCTGTCTTCACGTGCGCGATGGAGGTTGCCGACGTTGCGGAGCAACGTGGTGACTCGGCAGAAGCGTTGCGTGTCCGGCGCGAGGCCCTCGCCATGCTCTCTCCGCGCATGGCAGAAGCCATCAAGGCCCCGCGCGCAAACCGTCACACGCGGGACGCCATCCTCGCGCGAGCCATCCTGGCGCGCCGGCTCGAAGGGCCCGGCGCCGCGTACCCGTGGCTCGATTACCTCATTCCGGCAGGTGATGAGCCTATCGACGACTCCGACGTAGCAGCGCTCGCGATATCGTATTACCTCGCGGATGGAAATGCCAAATTGGCAAAGCACACGCTGAGGCGCGCGCACGGGCTCACGCCGGAGACCGTTCGAAATACGCGGCTCGCGCTCGCGCTGATGGCGAACGATATCGACGAACTCGAGCGCCTGCTCCCGGAGATCCCTGCGTCGGACAGCTCGCGCATCGACGCGCTCATTCGAACGGGACGCGATTCCGAGGCCATGGGCGCGATCGACGCGGAAATCAAGTCGGCGAACGCCGCGGTCGAACGCGATCGGATAAGAGAACTGAGGCTCGATCGCGCCGACTTGGCCGAGCAAGCGTCTTCGAGCGGACGCACGTCGTACGGACTCGACGCGCTCGGCTCGCTCCTCATCCACGGTCCGCGGCTCGAAGTGGCAGCTCCCTACGACCGGGTGCGGTTCGAGGGAGACGCGCGATGGAACCAGATCTCGTCGAACGCCGTGCCTCTCCCGATTGGTTCTTTCGACGAGAAGCAAGGGAGTCTGGCCTTCGGGTATCGGACGCTCCGAACGAATTCTCGTTTGGCGCTCGGAGCCAATCTGCGCGCAGGGATCGCCATGCCGCAGGCTACGGCGAGCTTCATGCAACAGGCTCTCGGTCGGCTCACTCTTCGCGAAGAGATCACGTTCCAGGACGCTCCGATCGACACCCCGCTCATTCGCGCGGTCGGCGTGCGTGATGCGGGCAAAGTGGAGTTCGCCCTCGACGTCACTTCGCGGGATCGGATCGAGCTCGACGGCATGGTGTTTCAGGAGCGAACGATCCATCAGGACGCGCTCGGCATCGGAGGGAGAGGCTCGCTCACCGTTGCGCACCGGCTGCTCGACGGCGCTCCGGATTGGAACGTTTATGCGACCGGAATCGTGATGGGTCGCAGGCTATCCTTGGAGGCCGGCGCGTCGCTCGCTGGCGTCGGCATTCCGGCGAGTACGTCTCCGAACGAGCTCCTTCCCGAGATGGCCGTCATGGCCGCGATAGGAACGCAGCTCGAACACGGAGATCCGATGAGCCCGTGGGGACGCACGTCGTTTCCACGCTATTCGATAGGGATCAGCGCTGGACGACGCTGGCCAGACGATATGTGGAATTTCGAAGCTCGCGCTGGCATCGGCACGCGCGTTTTCGGCGACGACGTCTTCGGTCTCGCCGCATACTACGGGCGCGGCCTCGTCGGGTCGGGGGCGGACGCGTTTCGCGGAGGGATACTCTACTACTCACACGGCCTTTGACTCTCAGAGCGTGTTCGCCAGCCTGCTGCGCGAATCGATACGTCGGTTGGGCGCTGCGGTGCCTGCGCACGTACGACAAGTACGTTTACGCGGGCTCCTCGCGCTCCGCCCTAGCCTCGATTCGCTCGCGACGGCTGCCCTACACGCTCTCAGCGCATGAACGTTTCGTACTCGATCCGATCGAGCTTTCGGGTCAGGATGGCGAGCCCCACGGCCGTGGCGACGAGCAGCGAGCACGCGAAACCATATCCATAAAAGCGCGATCCGAGGTGAATCGTAAGCATGGTAAGCGAGAGGTTTGCGATGCAGAAGAGAACGTTGAGCCCGAACGAGAGCGCTCGGTAATCGAGATAAAAAAGAACCGTCAAGACTCCCAAAAAGACGACCTGAATTCCCGTGCCCATGACATCGATATTGAAGAGTGGAACGTAGAGGAGCGGAATCCCGATCGCTGCAAGGACCCTCGGGCCGATCAAGATGACGAAGAGGACGGTCAGCCCTTGGACGCGGAAGATGTCGTAGAGACCGTCGCGCGCGGCGGAGACCAGTTGATTGCGCAATCTCTCGATCATCGATAGCGACGCGCCTTCGCGCACGGCCCGGAAGAAGGCGTCGTAAGCATCGGCGAAGTCGGTTTCGATGCGGACGAGGAAGACCGCCATGCCCGGAACAATCGAAAAATATGCCAGGAAGATAGGGACGTCGTAGATGATCGACAGACGAATGGGCCCCAATACTTGCGATGACGTCTGCGGCGTCCACCAGAAGATGAATTTATCGATCCAGATCCCGAGGTTATAGAGGGCGCCCGTTCCGGCGAGGACCGGGAAAACGAGCCGTCGATTGAGAAAATCGAACGCAACGCGAATGTCGCTCGGGTATTGCCGAACCACGAGGACGAGCATCGAAAGAAGAAGAAGCGCCTGGCCCACGAAGAACGCCAAGAGGAGTCCTTCGGCGCCGAACCGGGCGAGGGCGAGGGCGAGCAGGAGGCACGCGGAATAGCCCGAAAGAAAGAGAAGGACGACCATCCGGTACGCCTTCATTCCGGTAAGGAATACCGAAAGGATCCAGACATCGTTCAGCGTGACGAAATTGACGATGAAAAGGAGCCGATATCCATAAAGCCCGCGGAAGGCGAACAGGACGAAGAGGGTGGCGAGGAGACCGCTCACGAGGGTCGTGAGGAGAAGTGCGCCGAACAGGTTCGGCACGACGAGCTCGCGCTTCTTCTCGAACAATCTGTCGGCCACGAAGCGCGTGAAGAGGAGCTGGAGCATCCCGGACGTGATGAGCGACGCGGCCGTGACGTGCGTAATCGTGGCAAAGAAGACGGCGACGTGGGCCCCCGATACTTGAACGGCGAGCGCCACGAGGCCCGTCAGGATCGTTCCGACGATCGAGATGACCCACGGCCCCGAACCGATGATCGCAGCGATCGAGTAGGCCGTGATGAGGCCCGCGTACGTCTCCTTCTGGAGGTGCTGCCGGAGCTCGAAACCGATACCCGCCATTATCGACCCATCGCTTCCGTATATACGTTTCTGTAATTGCCAATCATCTTCTCGAGCGTGTAATACCGCTCCACGCGCTCGATTCCCGCCCGCTGAGCGGCGCGCCACGCGGATTCATCGAGCAGCAGCTCCTTGATGGCGGTCGCCGTGGCCTCGGGATTCGCGATGGGAACGATGCGCCCTGCGGCTCCGAGCGCCTGATCTTCTGGCGTCGCGCCGTATACGAGCTCACGGCAGCAGCCGACGTCGCTCGATACGCATGGAACGCCGGCCGAAAAGCCCTCGAGGAGCGAGAGCGGCTGCGCCTCGCTGATCGACGTGAGGACCATGAGTCCGAGCTTCGGTAAAACGGCTTCGGGTCTCTGAAATCCCAAGAATTTGATGTGCCTCTCGACGCCGAGGTTCTTGACGAGGCTGTGGCACTCGCTCGCGTACGCCTTGTCTTCGTCCTCCGGACCGATGAGCCAGCCTTCGATGTCGTCGATCTCGTTCGCCAGGATACGCACCATTCGCACGAAGGTCTTGACGTCCTTGATGGGGACGATGCGTCCGAGCAGCCCGACCACGCGCGGGATCTTCGCCGGGCGATTCGCTCGGAGCGGGGCGAAGCGTTCGAGCTCGATCCCGTTTGGGATGACGCCCGTTCGCTCGGCCGTCGCTCCGTCCGCTACTTGGCGCTGCCGGTTGCCTTCGTAGAGTGCGATGATCGGGTCCGCGACGGAATACGTGATACGCCCGATTCCTTCGAAAAAGCGAATCCATAATTGGCGGATATATCCGATCTCCGAATGGGATATCTCCCCGCTGTCGGAGCTCGCTTCCTTGAGCCAATCTGCCTGGAGTAGTTCGATTCGCCGCTCTTTCGTGTAAATGCCATGTTCCGTTAAAATGAGCGGACGCCCGGATGCCTGACTGAGAATCGTCCCAAAGAAGCCTGCAAACCCCGTTGAGACCGTGTGGTATGCGCGGGCTTTCGGCGCGTTCTTGGCTGCGAGTGCGAGCATGAAGAGCGGCGCGTGCACCGAACGCACGGTCCAGAAATAGTCGACGAACGACAGCTCACTGCAATTGGCACGGTAGCGACTCGTGATTTCGTCCCAAGAGAGCTCGCTGTGAAGGAAATCCTTGAGGATCGAGCCGGGGCGCTCCGCGAGCGGAGTCGCCAGGTTTCGAAGCAAATTGGAAGGGAAAGACTCCTTGGATGTTTTGAGCGCGTCGTGGACCTGCGCTGCAATATCGAAAAAAGTAGGATCCCCGCGCCGCTCCCCCGAATGGTCGTGGACTGCGATGGACGACAGGTAGTGTTCCTCGAGATGGACCACGTTGGGCGGCATGTCGTATTTCATGCCCTGATAGTGGGACGGATCGCCGCCGATGAAGAAGATGCCGAACCTGATCTCGGCAAGCCCCCGAATGATCTGATGAACCCAGCTCGAGACGCCGCCGCTGACGTACGGATACGTACCTTCGAGGACCAGCGCGACGTCGAGTGTCTCCCCGCGCGAGAGTGTCCGTTTTGTCTTTTCGGTGTTTGTCTTCATCGCCAAAGTTCCTGGATCTCCGCGACGAGGACGTGGTCGGTCGGCAGTCCGTCGATGGTCGAGAGGCCGTTGCGAGCTTCCTCGAAGGCGCGCCGCCGGAACGCCTCTTCGGCGCCTTCGACGGCGAGTTCCGTTTGCACGATCCCCGCAAGGATGGCTTGGTCGAACACCTCGCGCGCGTCGACTGCCGGCTCCCCTGCCGGCGATTGCTTCAGCAAGATACGTCCGACGAGGCGCAGCACCGCGGCGTCGTCCGGTACGATGGCGAGCGCTTCGCGTGCATGGGTCAGCGCGGACTTCAGCACGTGCTTGTAGAGTTCGCCCTCCGCGAGCCCGAGGTAGGCGACCTCGTGATAATTCTCCGCCAGGGTCACGTGGAGCTCCCACGCCCGTCTTGGGGTGGGTCCCTCTTTCAATACTTCGAGGGCGTGCTCGATCTGGAGATCGATCGTTCGCCGAATCTTCTCGAGCTGACTGAACGCCAGGAGGCGAACCTCTTCGGCCTTGTCGGCGAGCGCCGTTTTGAGCACCTGCACCGCGATGCCGCGCGGCACGTCGTTCGTCTGGAGGACGGCCCGAAAGCGCGCCTCGACCGAACCCCCGTAGCGCACGAGGTGGAGGAGCCGATCGGCGAGTACGGCTCCACGAAGCTCTCTGGTCGGTTGCCGATCGAACGGATTCGATGGCGCGTAACGTTGAAACGAAATTGTCTGCTCTTTCGGTTTCGCAGAGACGATGACGTAAATCGCCGCCATGAGCGCCGCTCCGCCAAAGACGGGAATGAAGAACGCCGTGGCCGTGGCGAGCGCGCCAATCCGCCCGCAGGCAGCTCTCCCCATCTCGCGAAGAGCTCTCCTCAGGAAGAATCCAAACGCAAATGCCATGACGCCGTGCGCGAGGATTCCGAGAACGATAGTCCGGGGCTCACGCAGGAGGGCGATTCCGACGAGCGCGAGGACTGTGTCCCCGAGGACCGCGCTACTCGGCAGAGTGAGCCAGAACCGCGTTTTCATGTGCCTCCCTCGTTGTGTCGACCTTGGCAAGGAGCGCTTCGACCTCGGCGAGGATCGTGTTGCTCTTCGCACCTTTGAGGAGCCATATCCGGAAAGACACGCCGAGAGATGCCATGTCCGCGCCGTTGCGTTCGCGGCTGAGGCGATCGATTCGGGCCCGGAAGGTGAATGCTCCATCGGCGTCGGTGAGGGGCATGACGACGAGGACCACCGGATTGTCGCTCCGGTCCCTCCTCATGATCGGCCAATCGGTCGTGCGAAGATCTCTCGCGATCAAATCCTCGAGGACGATCGTTCCGCGCGATCCCTTCTTGCATGAGAACGCCGCGAGCACGCTCGGCAGATGGTTGTCGCGTGCATCGATCCCGGCGCGTTCGAGTCGTTCGACGAACTGACTCCATCGATCGGTCTCTCTTGCATCCTCTCCCGCGGCTCCCGCGACCGATCGCATCGAGACGACGGTGTATCCGGCGATGACGTACAGGAGCCTCAGATTCGATGCCTCGAACGCGACGAACGGAAGCGACTGAATAGCGACCACGCCAATTCGCTTTTGGGACACGTCGAGGAGCGGAATGGCGGCAAGGAGCGTCGTTGAAGCGGACAATTCGTGATACTTCGCGGCGTGAACGACTTCCCCGCTGTCGAGCGCTTCCTTCACCAAAACGTCGTCCTTCGGAAAAGGACGCATCGCTCCGATCGACGCGATGGGCGAGCTCTCGAGTCGTCCCTCTCCGTCGACGAGATGAACGCACGCCGCCTGCACGCGCCCGTAGCTCGCCATGATCCCGAGCATTTTCGTGAACCCCGCGGCGAGATCGTCCTCCCGTGTCGCCTTGGCGTCGATGAGCGCGTGGAGCGCTCCACGAAGCGACGTGAGTCGCGCCGCCGCACGCTGCTCGAGACGTTCGTGGGAGAGCTCCAGCAGCATGTAGCTCCGGGAGAAACCATCGAACTGGGTTCGCAAGTGGCGATAGTCGGTTTCGAGCTTGTTGGATTTGCGTCGTATCGAGGCCGACACCTGACCGACGATCATCGTGAGAAGCATGACGCCATAAGCAAGTTCCGCCGGCAGCGTCCGCGTGAACGCCACGAGCGAGAGAAGAAGGATCGCGCTCGTCACCCCTGCACCAAACCCGTGCCGGAGTGCGACG
Organism: Polyangiaceae bacterium; assembly: GCA_009781005.1. GTDB lineage: Bacteria > Myxococcota_A > Polyangia > Polyangiales > Polyangiaceae > Labilithrix. Next base: position 14,839 of record WQYX01000010.1, read on the forward strand.
AGCACGGGCGGAACTGCGAGCCATGAGAATCCGTGGCTGAGAAAGAGCGGATCTTTGCGCTCCACCACCATGCCGATAGCCGGCATGAGCAACGTGATCACGATGGCCTCGGCGTAGGCCCGCAGCTTTTGTTTTTTGAGCAGTGCCCGCGTGCGCGTGCGCGTGCCGACCCGAGGCGGCGTGTCCTCGATTCGTCGCCGTACGGCCGATGCGGGCCCTTGTGAGGTCGATATGGGCCCTTGTGTGGGGGCTTTCGAGTCTTTCTTGGGGATGGGTCTCATGGGCGAAGCTCTTAAGAGTCCTGGAAACGAGAAAAGAGCGACACGTGGAGGTTTCCCCGTCATTCGGAGTTAACCGAATGACGAAGAGACTCCGCGGCATGACGACACATGCACCAGGTGCGAGGAAAGCGCAAATGATTGAAGACCTGTCACGACGCGAGTCCGAATACCGAATGGCATGACTCCGGAGATCGATTGGCGCGCTCGTGCGTACGGCGCGCATGGCACTCTCATTTTGGTTTCGTTCCCCCGCGCTCCGCCGTGGCGTTGCTGTTTCCGCTGTCGTCCTCGCAGCGGGCGGTCTCATTCTCCACAAGTCATCGGCCGCCGGTCACGCGTCGGTCATGCCTTCCTCCATCCTCGCGTCGGGTTCGAACTCGGCGTCGTTCTCGGGACCGGGCGCGCACGGCATGGTGTCGCTCAGTCACTCGCGCGTCTTGCGCGGATCGCAGACGCGTCTCTTCGCCGAAGTGCGCATGATCGCCGACGCAGCAGAAGGCAACGCGAAAGAACGCGCACCGATCTCCCTCGCCGTCGTGCTCGACACGTCGGGTTCGATGAGCGGCGACAAGATCAATGAAGCAAAGCGCTCGGCGCTCGAGTTGCTCGCGCAGATGCGCGATGACGATGAGATCGCATTCGTTCGCTATTCGGATTCGAGCGAACTTCTGCAACCTCTTTCGCGCGTGAGCAACGTCCGCTCCCAGCTCGCCTCACGCATTCGCGAGCTCTCTGCGGGCGGCGGCACGAACATCCCGCGCGGACTGTCCGAGGGGCTCGCCGCGCTCGGCGCTGCAGATCGCGATCGCGTGCGCCGCGTCGTCCTCGTCAGCGACGGACTCGACGGCACTCGCGTACGGGCCGAACAGCTCGCAGAAAACGCTTCCCGCGACGGCGTGGTCGTCTCGTCGCTCGGCATCGGCCTCGACTTCGACGAAGCGTACATGGGCTCGGTCGCACAACGCGGGCACGGAAACTTCGCGTTCGTCAAGGACGGCGCAAGCCTCGCGAAATTTCTCTCGCGAGAGCTCGTCGAGACGGCATCGACGACGATCGAAAACGCCGTCGTGACGTTGACCTTGCCGGAAGGGATCACGTTCGTGTCGGCCACGGGCGCCGACGCCGGCACGACGGGGCGCGGCGGCCGAACGATCGAGCTATCGCTCGGCTCGCTCTTCGCAGGCGACGATCGCCGCGGGATCGTGGAGCTCGCATCGGATGGCGACGTAGATGGCCATCTCGACGTCGTCACGCATGCACGATGGAGCCGCGTGGGCGCGAAGGGCGCCGTCGACATCGACGTGCCGAGTCTCACGCTCGTGGCGAGCCGCGATCCGGATGAAGTCGTGCGCGGACGCGACGGCGCCGTCCTCGCAAGCGCCGCGAGTGTCGTCGCATCGAAGCGTCAAGTCGAAGCGGCGAATGCGTACGCCCAGGGAGATGTGGCGCGCGCAACGAAGCTCGTCGAAGCCAACGAAACGGAGCTCACCGCGGCGCTTGCCGCAGCGCCTGCACCAGCGGCCACCGCGGTCCAAGCGCAGCTCGATAGCTATCGCGAAGCCAAGAAAACGTTCACGTACGTCCCGCCCGCAACGACCGCCGGCCGTGCCGCCGCGAAAGTCACGACGGAAAAAGAGATGAGCAACTTCAAACGAAAGGCTTGGAAATGAGCCGCAAGATCGCTTTCGTCGTCGCCGCCGCTTGCCTCTTTGCACTCGCCCCGATCACCGGAAGATTCGGGCTGATTGTGGCGTCGGTGTCGCTCGTCTGGCTCTCGGTGCTCGTCGCCGTCGCGGCAAGCGGCAGCGTTTCGGCGCTCGCCGTAGCCTCGGGCGCCGCCGGCGCACTGGCCGGCGGCTTGCTCGCGTCCTTGTTGCCTGCGGCCGCGGGCGCGGCTCTCGTCGCATGCGCGTTCGTCGAGCGCACCACCCGGATCCGCACGCCGGCGATGCGTGCGTTGCACGTGCTCTTCGCGTGCGCCGCCGGTGCCTTGGCTGGATTTCTGTCAGCGGCGTTTGCGTCTTCGTCGTTCGCCATCACGGCCGTCGCCGTCGTCGTGGCGGCTGTCGTTTGCGCTCTGCCGCTGCTCGTCCCCGCGGATGATCCGGTGGCTCACGCGCTCGATCTCGCGTCGCGATCGCTGTCGGGTTCGGCGCGCGAGTACCTTGCGAATGGCGCCAAGCTCCGTCGCTTCGCATCCGACGTCACGCTCGATCGCAACATCGACACCAGCGTGACCGCGACTTGGCGCTCGCTTCTTCGCCTCGCGGAGGCACGCGTCCGCCTCGAGCACACCCTGGGGCAGCTCCCGTCCGGCGAGATGGACGTGCTCGGCATGGTCGACCAACGCATCGAAGAACATGTGCGCGCGTTGATGCGCGCTTATGCGGCCGTTGACACGGCGTCGGCCGCGTCCGTTGCGCTCGACGACGTCGCAAAGAAGGACGTGGAGGCCACGGCGGATTCGCTCGAAGAGGTAGGCCGCGCCCTCGTCGAGGTCCGCGACGCATGTACGACCCCGGCTTTGCGAGGCACGCTGCCGCGCGTACCCTCGAGGATCGGACCATGAACGACCCGAACACCCCGTCCAAGCCACCCTTGCCTCCCGCTGCCGCACCTGTGCAGCCGCCGTCGCCACCGAGCGCACCGAGCGCACCGAGTGCGCGGCCGCCTGGCGCTCCGTTCGCGCCGTACCGGCTGCCTGCCGTCGGTCCGGCGCCCGTGCCGCCGGAAAAGCGGATCCCGCTGCGCACGATCCTCCTCGGGATCTTGAGCGTGGTCGCGTTGTTGTCCGTCATCGCCGCCGTCGTCTTCAGACCTCCGCCGCCGAAGAAAGCGCAGAAGCTCGGTGCGCGCCTCGATCTTGCGGCCGGCGAAGTCACGGTCGAGGGGACGGGAGCCAAAGCGATCTCCGGAACCCCGCTTGCGGAGGATGCAACGATCAAAACGGGCAAGGGCGCGCGCGCCCTCGTGCGCACGGGCGACGGCGCGGGGATTTTTCTCCGCGGGGATACGGCGCTCGCCCTTCGCCAACGTGGCGTGTCGGTCGACGGCGAGATCTGGCTCGAGGTGCCGCGCGTCGATGGAGATGCGCTCGAGGTGAGAGCGGGCAACTGCACGATCACGGCGACCGATGCCGGCGTGGACGTTCGGCACGATGGCAACGACGTCGTCGTTTACGTCTCGCGCGGTCTCGCGGTGCTCACTGCTCCTGGCGGGCGCGTGGAGATCAACGCGGGTGAGCAAGGCGTCGTGAAATCCGACGCCAAGCCGAACGTGTCGCCCGTCGCGTTTTGGGAAGATTGGACCGGCGGAATGGGCGATCAGCGTGGCGCGCGCCTCGCCGGCAGCGGCACGGGAAGGCTCTACGGGCTCGATCCGACCGTGTCGAAGGGCGCTCCTGCGAAGAAGCTCGGCATCGCAAAACAGGTCGTGCGCGCGGTCATTCGCGATGGCGTTGCCGAAACCGAAGTGGATCAGACGTTCTCGAACCCGGGAGGAGAGCCCATCGAAGGCTGGTACTGGTTTACCGTGCCCACGTCGGCGACCGTGACGGGGTTCGCGCTCGAGACGAACGGGCAGCTCGTCGAGGGCGAGGTCATCGAGAAGCGCGAAGCCGCTGCGCGCTACGAGCAGGCGGTACGCGCGTCGACCGATCCCGCGCTGCTCGAATGGGTCGACGGCCGCACGTACCGCGCGCGCGTCTTTCCCATCCCGGCGAGCGGCACCCGGCGCGTCGTTCTCCGTTACATCGAGATGTTGCCGGCGGTCTCGGGCAAGACGCAATACGTGTATCCTCTCCGTTCTGAGGATCCGGTGAGGTTCGACGAGTTCGCGCTCTCGGTCGACATCGGCGCATCCGATCAAGAAGTCGACGTCGCGTCGTCGCTCGATGCGCGCGTCGAGCCGAGCGGTCGGATCGTGTCCATGCGCCGGAGCGGTTACGTTCCGCAGGCCGATTTCCAACTCGAACTGACCGCGAAAAAGAAGAGTCCTCCCGTTGGCGCGTGGCGTTTCTCGGCAGGCGCCGATCAGGCTGATTATGTGATGTTCCGCTATGTTCCAGATGCAGATTTCGCGAAGCTGCCTGCATCGGACGCGGACGTGGTGCTCGTCGTGGACACCTCTGCGGGCGGTGATCAGCAAGCGCGCCAGCTTCGCGTCGCCGCGGCGGAAGCATCGCTTCGTGCGCTGTCCGACAAGGATCACTTCGCGCTCGTCACGCTCGACGTCGCGTCCGCCGTCATCTATCCGCCCGAGGGACTTGCACCAGCAACGGAGAGCGACATCGCCAAGGCTCTCGAGAGACTCGCCAATCGCGCGATGGGCGGCGCGACCGATCTCGGCGCGATGTTCGAGCCCGCGCTCGCGCGCCTTCACGGCAAAGATCAAGCGGCGCTCGTCTACATCGGCGACGGCGCTCCGACCTCCGGAGAAATTTCGGAAGAGGAGCTCCTCGAGCGGCTTCGTCGATCGCTCTCCGGCTCTCGCGCGCGCTTCTTCGCGCTCGGAACGGGCGCCGACGCGCGCCATGCGCTCCTCACGCAGCTCACGCGCGCAGGCGGCGGGCAGTACGTGCGCATCGATGAGCCGGGGCAGACGACGGGCAACGCGCTCCGCTTGATGAGCGCCATCAAGACCGCGACGATCACGGACGTCGGCATCGACATCGGCGCCGGGCTCGATCAGCCGCTCTACTCGGCCACGGGAAAACTTTCGCGCGGCGAGGAGCTCGTGCTCCTGGCGCGCACGCATCATCCGTTGCCCAAGAGTGTGTCCGTGCGTGGTCGGCTTGGCGGCAAAGACTTCAATGAGAAGTACGAATTGAATGTCGCCACGGACACGATCACGTCGTCGATGGTGCCGCGGCTCTGGGCAGCCGAATACGCGCGCCGGCTCATGGGCGAGATGACCGATGAGAACCGATCTCAGATCCTTCAGCTCGGCGTCGAATACGGACTCGTTACGCCGTACACGAGCTCGCTCGCGCTCGAGAACGAAGCCGCGTATGCGCGCATGGGCATCGTGCGAAAGCACTCGCGCGTGCGCGGCGTGAGACTCACGTCGATCGAGCGGCCGTCGGACGAAGAAAATCTTCTTCGCGGCCTCGGCATCTTCGCAACGCCTCCAACGATGATGGGGTGTGACAGGCGCGCACCGTCGGAGGAACGGAGCGCGCCTATGCCTATGGAGCGGAGCGGCACAGAAAATTCGGCGGGCGCCCCGATCCCCCCCGAGCAACTGAGCTACGCTCAAGACTCGGACCGTTTACCCGCAGCCCAAGCGACGGCTGTAACGGCAAAAGCGTCCTCGCCGCCACAGGCAGCAGGGGCTGCACCGAACGATCCGCACTTGGCACGCGGCAACATGTGGGGGCAAGGTATTGGTGATGCCTTCGGCAACGGCCAAGGCGGTGGCGCCAGTTTCGGCATGATTGGCAAGTCGCCGTCGATTCGTCCGGGTGCCGTGCAGGTCACGGGTCGTCTACCGCAGGAAGTCATCCAGCGTGTCGTTCGTCAGAACTTCGGGCGCTTCCGTACCTGTTACGAAAATGGCCTGCGCACGAATCCGAATTTGCAGGGTCGCGTCGCTGTGAAGTTCGTGATCGATCGCTCGGGTGGCGTTTCCACTGCGCAAGAGGGCGGATCGGACCTGCCGGATCAGGGCGTCGTGTCGTGCGTCGTTCGCTCGTTCACCAATCTCTCGTTCCCGCAGCCTGAGGGCGGCATCGTCACGGTCGTCTTTCCGATCAACTTCAGCCCCGGAGAGGGTGATGCTTCCGCGAAGCCGGCTGCCCCGAAGCCCGCTCCAACTCCTGTCGCTCGCATGGTTCGCGCGCTCGGCCGGTGCAGCGATGTCGCGAGCCGTCCTCTCGCCGAGCGCATCGTTCTCTGGCAGAAGCGCGCGAAGAAGACGGAGAACGCGAGCGAGCTCGCCGAGCTTTACGACAAGGCCTACGCCGCATGCGAGTTGCCTGATTGGCGCGATGAAGCGGCGCTCCTCGATATCCTCCAACGTCGGATCGACACCGAGCAAGCTGCCGAGATCGTGCTCGCGCACTTTGCCGACAGCTCTGTTCACCAGCAATTCATTGCGAAAAACCTTCTTCGCCGGACCGTCGATCTCCGCGTCGCCGCCGTGGTTTCGCGACTGCTCTATGGTGGCATCGATTGGACGAAGATCGATCGCGAGATCGACGACACGGACCGGCCGGAAAAGCAGCTCGCGCTGCTCAAGGCGGCCATGCTCGTCGCACCGGGCGATCCGCAAGGCGACGTCCGACTCGTGAAGCTCCTCGCGCGGAGCGGCGAGCGCGAGAACGCGCTCGCGTACGGGCGGCGTCTGCGTGATCGCGGCATTGTCACGCCGTCCCTCGCGCAGCAGCTCGGCGACGTGCTCGCTGATGCGGGCGAGCGCGATGAAGCACTCCGAACGTACTCCGAGATCGTCGAGTTCGATGGACAGAATCCGCTGTCGCGGCGCGTGCTCGGCGATGTGTTCCTTCGTCAGGGTTGGTACGCGGCCGCTTATCGGCAGTACAAAACGCTGACGGACATCGACGGAAAGGATCCGCTCGCGTGGCTACGGCTCGCGAACGCGGCGGCCGGTGCGGGACGTGTCGACGAAGCGCTCCGCATCGATCGCGAAGTCGCGAGCAGGGAAGGGACGCCGGGACCGAATGATCCGCGCATGTTCGCGCGTCTCTTATCGGCCGCGCGGCTCGGCATCTTGCTCGACAAACCCGATTCGGGTGTCACGCGCGAAGCGGTTTCGCGCAAACTGAAAGAGCTCTCGCTCTTCAGCGGTCCGGGAGTGCTCGCGCTCCTCACGTGGGACGATCTCGACGCAAAGCTCGTCATCGGCGCGCTCGACGAGAAGAAAGAGACTCTCGAGGGCGAGTCGACCGATGCAGGCGTCGTCGGGCTCTACTCCGTGCTCGGTTCTGCGGCGTCATGGGAGCACGCGCTACGCGCAGCGCGATACAGAAGCGAGATCCTCGCGCGCAAAGTCCCGTACAAGCTCGTCGTGCTCACCTGGGACGGCAAAGACTTCGGCGTCACGACGAAGTCAGGCGCACTCGAACCAAAAGCCAAGCAAGCGTCGCTTTAGAGCGAGTTCGACAGCCGTCGCGAGCGAATCGAGGCTAGGGCGGAGCGCGAGCACCGGGCGGAACAGGCTTAAGGCCTTTGAGCACGGAGCGCAGCGCCCAACCGACGCATCGATTTCGCGCAGCAGGCTGTCGAACACGCTCTTAGTTAGGTAGACCCCACCGCGCGGGCAATCGTTGACGTGGTCTTTGACGGCGACGGCGACGTGAACGAATTGCGTGTGCATCATGCACTCATCGGCTAACCACAAAGGCGCGGGCCTTCTCCGCCCACGCCTTCAAGCGGCGTAGGTTGGGGTGAGCTTGCGAACCCCAACACTGAAGCTGGCGCGACGCTCTACGTGGAGGCGGACGTCCTAGCCCGGATCATTCATGACGCGATTGCGATACGGCGTGCGCCCTTTTCGCTGCGGTCTCGGTCTTCTACCGCAATCGCGTCATGAATGATTCGGGCTAGGCCCTCCGCCGTTTTGCTACTGCTTGCAACGGTGACTGAATATTCAAAGAGACTGGATACGGTCTCCGTACCCTGAAAGGAAAGGACAACAAGGGCATCGTCTTCCTGTCCGTCGATGTGCAGTGTGGTTCGGATTTCATCAATGCGACCAAAGGCGGATTTTGCTGTATTCTAGGGAGGATCCTGGTGAGGTGAGCAGACGCACGATGGACTGATTTGGCGCGTCGCGCACTGAACATCCAATCAAGCTGCCTTATCCTTATGTAAATCGCCCGCCCGCGTCCGTGGGCGACGCCAGTTCACTATGCCAAGAGCGCGCGGCGGCGAGCGAGGCGAACCTCGCGTGGGGCGCGAGGTTCTCGCGAGGACGCGAAAGACAAAGTCCTGTAGGATCCCTTTTCTCGCAGCCTTGGGAAGGACATCCCGGTGGGTGTCAACGTTCGGTAACGGAGGCTTACGATGAAACGTGTCGATCGAAACGGGATCGTTCTTGTTGCGCTGCTCGCCATGGGGTGCGCGAAGTTCACAGCCGTCGACAATTTGGACGCGGGTGATGGCGGCGGGCAGATCACCGTCAGCCCCTGGCCCGGACAGTTCTCGATCGCGGCGTCGACAGAGCAGCGCGTCGTGCAAGGGGCAACAACGAAGATCCCCGTGTCGATCACTCGAGTGGGGGCGCCCTTCACGGACATCCAGATCTCTCTGAAGGACGCCCCATCGGGGATCGCCACTTCTCCGCTGACCATCCCGGTCGGCGAAAGCACCGGAATGCTTGAGGTTACAGTGGCGGATTCAGTTGCTCAGGGACCTGTCCCGAACGTGAAGTTTGCAGGGCGGACGGTGGACGGGCAAGCCTCGGCAACTGCAGCTTTGCCTCTTTTCGTGCGCGGTCCCTCGGGAAGCCTTGACACGACTTTTGCGAACGGCGGGCGGCTCGTAGGTTTTTGTGGACAGATAGACATGCCACCTTCTGAGGTCTTGATATCGGACGACGATCACATTTTCGTGGTGGGGAATTGTCGTACCGCCGTAGGTGCTTCAATGACAACTTCCGTCGCACGACTTACCGCGGACGGCGCGTTCGATGGCTACGGCGGTCGTGGCATCATCTCGCTGAGTGTGAATCAACAAACTGCGCTACTTCTTGCAGATGGCAGCGTCATCGTTGGGGGGATGCACACTGGGAGTATGTCGGAGGCTACGTATGAAAAGCTCGCGACAGACGGAAGTCTGGTCGCGGCTCCACTTTTAATGAACATTCCAATTGGAAGAGCGGGTAGCTTCGTCCGGTCCATGGCGCTTGGACCGGACGGCGGCATTTTCATGGCTCTCGATGTTCAGGTTCCGGATTCTATGGGCCCTTATGTGATGGGGATCGCGAAAATCACAAGCGACGGAGCCCCCGACACGAATTTTGGCTCTAGCGGGTTTGCAAGCACAAATTTTGAGGGTACGGCGGATTCCTCGTTCGGCAAGGCCATCGCTGTGAGGTCGAACGGCAAGATTGTGATTGCGGGGAGTTGGACGCGTAACGATCCTGCCAGCACGGGCTACGGTATCTTGCAGCTCCAGAACGCTGCCCTCGATCAATCCTTTGGAGCAGGCGGGCAGGTGGTGTTCGAGGACCCAAACATCAATAATCTTTTGGGGCTCGTGCTGCTCCCTGATGATCGAGTCATCGTGCCGCTTCAGGATTGCTTCACCGCCCCCTCCACCTATTGCTCGTACTCGCTCAACGCTTTTGACTCACAAGGGAACGTCGACACGACATTTGGCAATGGCGGCCAAGTCTATCTGAGCAGTTTCGGGGGTCTCTTTCTCGACAATCAAAACCGCCTTCTCGTGACCACGAGTACTGCCGGTGCACTTGAATCCATTTCACGCCTCACGGACGATGGCAAACCCGACACCTCGTTCGGTACGAATGGAAAAGGGACCGTGACCCTCCCGCTTCCGGCGAACTCCCCTCCTTCTGGAGGTTCTGTAGCTGCAGGCGTGCAGAAGGACGGGCGAATTGTCGTTCTCTCAATGGAGTCCATTACGGGTGGGGATATCTTGGTAGTCTCTCGCATCTGGGACTGACCCGCGCTCATGCAGTCACGTCGACGTGCGCTTCCTATAGGGAAGCGCACGTCGGCGTGGAAACTCAATGCCTAGAAATGGATGCAGCGACCGCCCATTGCTATGTACTTATACCGGGCCGGGCGTTCGTAACCATACCCAACAGGGTGTCCCTGCCATGATCCGCTGCGTGACCAGACCACGTAGGGGACCTTATAATCATCAATGGTGCCCGAGCTTCCGTAAGTTGCGGTGATCACGTTGCCTCCGAGGTCGGCGTGTCCCTTTGGCCCGTTGCCTAGTGGGAAACGCCCTGGTGGTGCAACGAAGATCGAGTAGTCGGCCCATTTAGGACCTGTTACTCGATCTGGATTTGGGTCTGATATTAGGGTGGCGCCACCCCAGTAGTTTACATTGTAGTTTGCGAAGAAGTTCCCCGTTGGGGCTGGACGTGTGGGGTTCTCAATGGGATTGCCATACCCATCCGTACCTGCATAATTCATGAAGCAGCCATCTCCGTTGGCTCCCGGGTCGGTATCGTACTCCGTGCAATAGCCGGCCGGCCTGTGCGCGTCGTCCCCTGGACCCCATGGGTACGTTTGAGGGCCCCATGCGGTGTCGAGCTCACTCTGCTTTGCGAGCCTGCCCCCGTCCCACGCGCAGAACGCAGCGAGCATGGGAGCGGTCGTGCAGTTGAGGGAGCGCTCATCGAGCATGTCCTGCGAATACTGCTGCATATCTCCAAAGCGCGCGTTGATGTTGTCAGGTAGGCGGTACGTGCGTGCACCAAAGCCGTAAATGTTGCAGCCCCCATTCCCGGAATACGGGTCACCACTGTCAATAAAGGATTGGTCAGACCTGTGACCGTACGGACCGAGCTCCTGGTAGATGCCCGTGAAATCAGTATCTAGCGTCCCATTGCCGACCCACCCCTGCCCATTGTCGAGCATCGTTGGAAGCATGTCCGCCCAGTACGCGGGCCAATCCGCAGGCTTGTTCGCATTGAGCCATGCGCGCATGTTGCCATTCCACCCGTTGGCGGGATCCGTGAGGTAAGTGACGAACTGACGGAAACGCCCCGCCGTAATATTGTATTTGTCGAGGTTCACGGAGCCCGCACCGGCGATGGGCAGGCTCGTGCAGCAGTCCTCGTTGCCATTCGGTCCGCACGTGGTGCCACCGTGGAGCATGTTGCAGCTCCGAGAAGCGACACAAATCCCTCCGTTGCACATCCCGCTCAGGCAATCCACGTTATTCAGGCACGTCTTCCCAGATCCGCAAGCCGGCGCGCCCGTGTTTATGCCATCGCCCGAGGACCCGCAGTCGACATCGGTCTCATTGCCATTCTTGATTTTGTCATTGGCACTTGGTGCGGCGCATTTCGAATTGGTGCAAACACCGTCGGCGCAGTCGCCCCCGCTATTGCACGCCCCGCCCGTTGCACACCCGCTGCAAGATCCACCGCAATCGACGCCGGTCTCGTCGCCATTCTTCTCGTTGTCATTGCATGTTGGCGCCGCGCAAGTCCCGCCCGCGCCCGTGCACACGAGATTCACGCAGTCGGATCCTTCGTTGCACCCATCGCCATCGCCGCAAGGCGGTGCAAACGTGTTCGTGCCATCGCCCGAGGATCCGCAGTCGACGCCGGTCTCATTGCCGTTCTTCACCTGGTCGCTGTTGGTTGGCTTGGCGCATCGATGGTTGCTCGTCGCGCAGACGCCATCCGCGCAATCGCTATTCGTCGCGCACTTTTGGCTCATCGCGCACGGTGCGCAACTGCCGCCACAATCAACGTCGGTCTCGTCGCCGTTCTTCACGCCATCGCTGCACGTCTCTGCCACGCATCGCGCTTGGTCGCAGTGCTGGCTTATGCAGTCGGAGTTCTTCGTGCACGCTTCGCCATCGGCGCATGGCGGCTCCGCACACGTTGCCGCCACGCATCGCGCTTGGTCGCAGTGCTGGCTTATGCAGTCGGAGTTCTTCGCGCATGCGCTTCCGTCGTCACACGGCGGATTCGCACATAACGTTGGCGTGACGCCGCTGTCACCGTCATTGACGTTGCCGTCACTGCCGTCGACTCCCGCGTCGTCGCCCGTGGTTCCAGTTTCATCTCCCGAAAGTCCGGAAGGGTTGTCGGTGCCCGAGCTGCCCGAGCACCCGACAAGGATCAATGCTGTAGCAATTAAGATTGAATTTGGTGTTCGGTACATACTTCCAGATGAGCGCTCGCCGCGCCTCCGGTCAAGACGCTCAACACCATGAAAATGCGGTTTGAAAGTCTGCCTTTACTGCCGCAAAAAGGCTGCAATAAAACCTCGATGATTCCCCCGGTGATGCGAGAACGCGGCGCACTCTGGATCGATGTGGAACCAGCCCGCTTCCCAGTCACTCTGACGTCATTAGCTTGGCTCGCATGATCACCATCCGACGCGCAGAAGACCGCGGGCACGCTGACCATGGCTGGCTCGACACCCGTCACACCTTCTCGTTCGCGGACTACTACGACCCCGCGCACATGGGATTTCGCACGCTGCGTGTCATCAACGATGATCGCGTCGTGGCTGGCGCCGGCTTCGGCACGCATCCCCATCGCGACATGGAGATCCTCTCATACGTGCTCGAAGGTGCACTCGAGCACAAAGACTCCATGGGTCACGGAGCGGTGCTGCATTATGGCGATATCCAGCACATGAGCGCGGGCAGCGGCGTGCGTCACAGCGAGTTCAACTCATCGAAGACCGATCCTCTGCACTTTCTCCAGATCTGGATCATGCCCACCAAGCTCGGGATAAAACCGGGCTACTCGGAGAAAACCTTCAGCGAGAGCGAGAAGCGAGGAAAGCTTCGTCTCATCGCATCACCGGACGGCACAGACGGATCGTTCGCCATCAACGCCAGTGCGTGCGTCCATGCAACCCTTCTCGAGAAGGGCGAGAGGATCGAGTATGTCGTTCCGCCGGGGCGTCACGCATGGATTCACGTTGCCACCGGCGATGCGCGTGTCGACGGGCAGGATCTTCATGCTGGCGACGGCGCATCCACCAGCGACGCGGGACCTCTCGCGATCGAAGGCGCAAGTCGCGTAGAGGTCCTAGTCTTCGACCTCTCCTAAGACCGCTTTCAAGTTGACGCGAGGTCGAGGCGGGGCCGAGCAGCGGACCGGAACAGCCTTGAAGGGCTTTGAGGACCGCAGCGCAGGCCCCAACGAGGAGATCGCGGCAAATCGAAAGCGGTTACCATAGCTGGCCGCTGCCGCAGCGGGCGTTGCCCAACGTTCGCGCACCGAGATCGTAGTCGCCGAGTTGCACGCGGGTTGGAATGACGAGCGCGCCGTCGTAAGCGCCGTGTTCATCCGTCGCGAGTTCACCGATCGGGATCTCCTCGACGCGTCCGCGCGAGTCGTGTCGGCGCAAGTAGATCTGAATCGCAAGATGATCGCAGAATTCGCCGTTCGCGCTGACCTGTCCGCGCATGCGCAGCGGAGTCCCTCGCTTGGCCTCGAAGCTTTCGAGCGTCATCGTGATCGTCGAAGTAGGTCGCTCATCGCCGGGCTCCGGATCACGCGATGTGCGAGCATCGTCGATGCTGTTCGGAGATGCAGCGTCGGCCGTGGACGTTGCATCCGGCCCGTTGCTGGGCGCACCAGCATCGTTTTGCTGCGCGCGCCGTGCCCGGTCGCCGAGATCTTGGCCGCGCGTGGAGCCCTGCGGCCACGCGAACGGATCTTGCGGCGGATCGTAGGGCACGTTCGACGCCAAGGGTTCGTCCAGCATGCGGCCTGCGCCGCCGAGATCGATCCGCTGCCACAAGCGGCCGTTATGGACTTCGACCCACGCGTGCGCCTCGTTGACGATCATGCGCGTTGGAATGCCGAGCGAGAGCGCCGTGACCATGAATGCGAAAGAGCGATGACGGCACACGCCCTTCTTCGACAACGCGAGATCGAGATAGATGTCACGCGCCACGGGCGGCGGCTCGTCTGAATCGGTGAAGCCACGGAAGTACTCGACGAGCTTCGTGACGTTGTCGTGCGGACTCATTTTTCGCGACACGCCGATCTTCTGCGCGACCTCCTTGGCGGCGAGGCGAACCGGAGTTGGCAGCGCCGCGGTTATCGGAAGTTCGCTCCAGGAGGGGTTGCCGAAGTCGCCACCGAAAGCAGCGCGCGCAATGGCGAGCTCGACAACGAACCGAACGCGCGCGGCGCGATCGCCCTCGATAAACCAGTTGTCTGCGCCGTCATGAAAGAGCCGGAAGCCAACGTCTTGGGCACCGATACCTGCCCGGGCACGGAGCACGCGCGCACCTGGGCCGACCGACGGAATGCGAACTTTCGACTTGGGCGCGACCTCGACCACCATGTCGCCGAAGAAATGCTCGTCGTCGGCTCCTGGGGATGGCAATCCCGACACGGCAAGCGGGACGAGGCGCGAGTCGCTGACCTTGAGCGTGTAAGATGCATCAATCGTGTCGAACGCGCTCAGCCGCTTGAACGGTGCCGTGGATGGCGAGAACGGGTCGTCGTACGGCAGAACGTCCGGTCTCCGCGTGTCACGATCTGGACGAAACGTGCTATCGGGCACGTCCCCGCGCGGCGTCGACTCATACGAACGCTCGCTGTTGGAGATCTCGCGATTCGGATCGGGTGCCGGTACGAGCCCGTGCTGCGTTTTGATAGCGGGGGGCAAATCCCCACCGAGCAATGCGGACAGCTCCAGGTCTTCGCGCGGATCGGCGGGGATGGGCTCGTGGACGATGGGTCCAGATGCAGGGCGCTCGGCCGCGACCGGCGAGGCCGCGGCGAGCGTGAAGAGCAGGATCAAGATGGGCCAACGCCGCATAGCAACGCCGTGGCCCGCCCGCTTGCTCAGCGCCGGTTGTTGTTTCTGTTGTTGCTCGGCTGCGATCTATTATTTTGCGGCGACGACCAGCGGCCAGCTTGGTAATACGTCCTGCCGCCGCGGTTCGTATACGTTGGTCCGACCCACGTGGCGCCCGCGTGCGGCGGGTTCGTGTAGTGGCCAGGAACCCACGTATATCGCCCCCCGTTCCAGTGTTGGTAACCACCAATCCACACGGACGTCGTGGTTGGGGGTGCCGGCCGAACCTCATATACCGGCGGGGGCGGCGGGCTGCTAACGACGACAGCGTCAGGGTAATCTACGTCGTAGCCTGCCTGGCCTCGGACGGTACACCCGCCTGCCATGAGCGGTACGACGGAGATAAATGCGAGGACGCGTGCTCGAGTCGACTTGTGCAACATTCGAAGGACTCCCGGTAGTACGAAATTGATGGCGCTTCGGTCACATTTCGAGGCGCCCGGCTGCGGTTGCAGCTTACGCCAATCCTTCCAAAAGTCTCCCAGGATCGACGCTCTGCCACCGCATGCCGTGTTAGACGGCGAGTCCTAAGGGATAAAGGGGCAATTCACACTTCGTTACACGCGTCTGCCGTCGCATGCCGCGGCGAAAGTCTTCTTCGCCCGGTTCAACGCCGTGTAATCTGCACGTGATGGCTGCTCTTGCGGACGAGTTGAAGTCGTTGCCTCCGGCTCTGGTTTCGCAGCTGAAGGAGGCCGGGTTCGATGAAGAGGCATTCCTTGCTCTCGCGGCAACGTTGAACGAAGGAGACCCGGTCACGCGCCGGCGCACGCGCAACGTCGTTGGGGGCAAGGTCGCGCCGCCACCGCCGGGGTCGGTCGTGAAGCTCCCCACGGAAGGCTCACCCGAGCACGCCCGCATGCGAGCGCGAGGGCAAGCTGCCATGCAAAATGGAGAGCTTGCATCCTGCACAATGGCCGGTGGCATGGCAACGCGCATGGGCGGCATCGTCAAGGCGCTCGCAGAAGTGTGGGACGGCCACACGTTCCTCGAGCTTCGGCTGAACGAAAAGCGATCGATCGACGAGCGTACCGGCCGCTCCATTCCGCTTTGGTTCATGACGAGCGAAGCCACGCACGACGCGATCGTTCATGCGCTCGAGGCAGTAGCGGGGCACGAGCAGTTGGGCGTCTTCATGCAGAACCTGTCGATGCGTCTGACGAAGGACGGTTCGCTCTTCCGCGGTAGCGACGGTGTGCCGAGCCTCTACGCAACGGGCCACGGCGATCTCGTCGATGCGTTGCGCAGAAGCGGCTTGCTCCATCGGTTCGTTGCGGCGGGCGGCAAATGGGTGTGGATTACAAACATCGACAACCTCGGTGCGTCGGTCGATCCGGTCGTTCTCGGGCACTTCATCGAGGCCGCAGAGAAAGGGGCTGCGGTGCAGTGTGAGGTATGCCGCAAGGAGGGCGACAAGGGCGGCATTCCGGTGTTCGCCGAAGGCAGAGTGCAGGTCCTCGAGGAGTTCCGCCTCCCGCCCGATTTCGATCCGAAGTCCGTCGACGTCTTCAACACGAACACGTTTCTCGTGCGCGCCGAACCGCTCGCAACGACGCCGTTTCATTGGACGTACTTCGAAGTCGAAAAGACGGTCGAGGGTCGTCCGGCCGTGCAATTCGAGCGGCTCCTGCAGGAGATCACCGCGCAGCTTCTGTCGATCTACGTCGAGGTGCCGCGCGACGGAGTCGCATCGCGCTTTCTGCCGGTCAAAGATTTCGACGAACTCGCTCGTCGGCGCACGACCATCGAGGTCGTCGCAAAAGATCGTGGCATGGTATAGCGAAGAGCGAGGGGGCGCTTCGCCCGCAAAGTTTCTCACACGCATCTCGCAGGTCGGCCTGTCCGTGCAGTTCGAGATCAATCACGACTTCGACATTCCGCTCGATGCATTGGAGCTTGCGGCGATATCCCCGCATCTCGCGCACACGCTTGCGCGCCGCTTGCCGAACGTCGAGAACGTCGAGGTGCGTGAACACGTCCTCGAGGGCGCGTTGCTCGATCGCGTGTGGAGTTACCATGCGAACGTTCGGCTCCCTGCGTTTGCGAAGAAGCACGTGACGCCGGACATGACGGCGTGGGACGAGACATTCACGTACGACATCGCGAAGCACGCGGCGCATTGGTCGGTCGTCCCGCACGGCAAGCCCGAGTGGCGCAAGTACTTCGAGGCCTCCGGCACGTACGTGCTCTTGCAGATGGAGCACGGAAAAGCGCGCCGCACCGTCGCGGGGAATCTCGAGCTTCGCGTGCCCATCCTGCGTCGCACGGCCGAGAAACTCATTGTCGCGGAGGTGAAAAAGATGTTCGACGCGGAGGCGGAGACGCTCCGAGATCTCGCAACGTTGGGGTAGTTAAGTAGACCCCACCGCGCGGTCTCGCCTTCGGCTCGCCGCGCGTGCTCCCCTTGGGCTGGTGCTCGTCAGGCGGACCGAAGCGGTCCGCCTTCCTGCGCGCCGCCAGGGGAGCCCGCAGCTGCGGCAGCAAGATTGTTCGGGCTGTGCGTCGCTCGCGACGGTTATGAAATGCGTTTTCGAGGAGAGGTGAACGTGAACGAAGAGAGTAAGACGCAGCACGCTATCCGTACGGCCGCGTGCGCGATTGGTTTCGCGGCGTCCATCGCGATGGCGCCGAGCGAGGCGCGCGCTGACGAGCCGTTCCCCGGGCGCGCCGAACGCATCCTCTCTCCTGGTCGAAGCACGGCGAGCGAAGATTCGGCCGAGGCACTCGTGCTCAATCCCGCGAACCTCGCGTTCATGCCTGGCTACGAATTGAGGTGGACGGGCGTGCGTTGTCCGGACACGGCGCGCGTTGCGTGCGGCCACGCGGTGGATCTCGCTGCGCCTCTTTTCTGGGATCTCGCGTCCGGGCTGCGTGTCGATTACGTGATGCCGCCCGGCGGTCCGCGGGGCGCCGGCTTCCCCTACAACGGTATCAATTACACCTGGCTTACTTGGGGTGTAGGTTACAAGCTTTCGGATCGGTGGAGCGTGGGCGCGTCGATCGAGTGGTCGTACTCGTCGAATCCGTACACCGATCATCTCTTCGGCATGACGGTGGGTGCGTCGTACCGGCCGAACAACTACGTAGGTTTTTCCCTCGTCGCCCAAGACTTCAACGGTCCGTCGGAGCGGTCGCTACCGCCGAACGGATATCCGGTCATGGACCGACTCTTCGTCGGTGCGTTGGCGGTGCGTCCCACAGGCACGCGCGCTCTCGAGATCGGCGCCGAGTTGAAGTACTTCGATGGACCGAACCAGTGGCGCCCGCGCGCTCTCCTCGGCCTCGACGTTCCAGGTGTTGGGCGGATTCGTGGTGACGTCGAGGTAGCAAACCTCGGAAGCGACACGCGGATGGGCGTTCAGGCAACCGCGGGTGCGGAGATTTATTTCAATGCCTTCTCTGCAGGCGGCGGGGCCATTTTCGGCAGTGCGCTCGGTCGGGGCACGTCCGTGGGCGAATACGCTACGGCATCGATCAGCGGGTACGTGAGCCCCGGGATCCCGCGTGGGGATCGCGCCGTCTACGTGCGGATGGAGGCAACGCCCGGCACGCGGAGTCACGTTCACCTGCTACGCCGTCTCTGGAAGCTCGCCGAAGATCCGCGGACTGTATCGGTTACGATGGTGATCCGCTCGGAGATCGCCACGACCTATGCACACGCCGAAGAGGTTGCCGACGCATTCCGCGTTTTGCGCGCTCATGGCAAAAAGGTGATTTGCAGTTTCGAGGATGCGGGCGCCAAATCTCTTTACGCCTGCGCGAGCGCCAATCGTATTGTCATTAACCCGGCAGGTGGTGTGCGCTTTTCCGGTCTTCGAACCACGCATATGTATCTTGCTTCCATGCTCGACAAGATAGGAGTCAAAGCCGAGTTCGTGCGCATCGGCGCACACAAGAGCGCGCCCGAACAATTTATGAACGAGCGCGCCAGCGAAACCGCGAAAGCCGACCAGGAAGATCTTCTCCGCAATTACGAAGCCGTCTATGCGCGCAACATGGCGCTCTACCGCGCCATTCCTGAGGACAGGTTCCGCGCCCTCTCTGCGAAGGGGCCATTCATTGCGAGCGAGGCCCGCGAGGCGGGGCTCGTCGACGGTTTCGCCTTCGATGACGAGCTCGAGCGAGTGACGGAGGAAGTGGTTGGTCACAAGGTGAATTACCAGAGCCTCCACGAAGACAAACGTGCACCGTTGCATTTCGGACCGCGCGCCAAGATCGGTCTTTTGTATATCGACGGCGATATCATTGACGGGCGTTCACGCGATGTGCCCATTGTCAACATGAAGATGGTCGGCTCTTATACGATCGCCGATTCCGTCAAGGCGTTGCGCGACGACCAGGACGTCAAGGCCGTGGTCGTGCGTATTGAAAGCCCCGGGGGTTCGTCGCTCGCGTCCGACGTCATGTGGCGCGAGTTCCAAAAACTCGCGGAGAAAAAGCCCCTCATCGTCAGCATGGGTTCCGTGGCAGCAAGCGGCGGTTATTATATCGCAACGCCGGCACATAAAATTTTCGCGCTGCCGCTTACGATTACGGGATCCATTGGAATCTATTATGGCAAGGCCGACCTCCGCGGGCTGCTCGGCAAACTCGGTATCAATATCGAAGTTCGAAAAACCACGGAGCGCGCGGATGCCGAATCGCTCTACCGCGGCTTTACTCCCGACGAACGCGTCGAGCTCGACCACAAGGTGCACCAGTTCTACGACGTGTTTCTCGATCGCGTTGCCACGGGCAGGCACATGTCGAAGGAAGCCGTGGATGCGGTTGGGCAAGGGCGCGTTTGGGCGGGGCAGCAAGCTATCGATATCAAACTCATCGACGAACTCGGAGGTCTGCGGCACGCGCTCGATGCGGCGCGGAAAGCGGCCCATCTGCCGGTGGACGCGCCGATTGACGAATATCCGATCATCCAGACTTCGCTGCTCGACTATGCCCTCAGTATGGCCGGGGGAAAGATGGGGGCATCCGTCAACGTGGCCGGGTTGCCCTTGCAGATCCAAGAGGTCCTGCGCGGGGTCGCCCCGCTCGCCATCTACGGCGATGCGCAGGCGCTTGCTCGCATGGAGTGGGTGTCGATGGATGACGTGACGGGCACCGAGGATTAGTTTCCATCCGAAAACTGCTGCGCGCCGCAAATCGTCGTTCGGCCTCCCTCAAAATACTCCGAGTATTCCTCGGTCGGCCTCGCTAGCTTTGCGTCGCTCGCGACGTTTTCGGATGGAAACTAGTTCGTAGGCTCTTTTGCCAGTGGCCCGGTGAGCGTCACGTAGATCTCGAACCACCGCTGATAGCTGCGAAAGGCAAGCGGCGAGCCCTGCGCGATCATCGCGTCGATCGCCTCTGCGAGTCGCTTCGGCAGGTCGATGGTCTTCGGCGCGTGCGCGTTCATCTGCGCGGCGAGCCAGAGAATGTCGAGTTGGTTGGTGTCGAGCTTGCCCTTTGCACGCTCGCGCATGTTGTCGGCGTGCGCGAGCGCCTTCTCGATGGCGGTCGCGGCGCGAGCACCGTCATGGCGATCGAGTGCGTTGTCCGCGATTTGCGCTTCGACCAGCGCGAGCATCTGCACGTACTCACCCCGATCGGCCTTGGCGGCCACCTCTTCGAGCAGTGCGCGCCGCGTTTCGAGCGCGCGCGCAACGGCGTCGAGCTGCCCGAGCTTCTGCGCAACCCGCGCGCGGAGGCCTGCAGCGAGCATGCGGTACGAGAGCACGACTTGCTCGTTCTTCGCGTGCGTCCACGTGAGCGACTTCGCGAACGCCGAATCGGCCAGGGCGCGGTCGACTTCATCGAGATCCTTTCCTACTCGCGCGGGCTGATCCGCTCCGAGCGCCGCTGCCGCACGCGCCAAACGCACGACGAAGCGATTGCGCGGCGCCTCCGCGCTCCGATCCTGCTCCAGCATCGCGAGCTCCTCGTCGTAGAGCGAGAGCGCGCGCGTGAACCTGTCCGCTGCCAGGTTGTAGAGCGCCGCTCGATCGAGCGCCAAAATGCGATATTTCGCGAGCCTCGGCGTCTTGTCGAGCATCGCGAGCGCTTCGTCTGCCTGCGTTGCCGCTTCTTTCTCTTTTCCAACGTGCAAGAGCGCCCGCGCCCGCGCCATCAGGACCGCGAACCCACCGGAATTTTCGGCATACGGGAGGCGATCGCGATCTTCGAGATACCCGAGCGCGATGCGGTAATTGCCTACTTGCGTATGCAAAATACCGAGCTGGCCGAGGACCATCGCCTTGTATCGAAGGTTGTTGTTCACGAGTTCGAGCGCGACGAGATAATGGGTATTCGCGCGTTCGGCCGATGCGAGCTGTCCGGTGCGGAGGAACTCTTCGTGCACGATGGCGCCGTAGAGCGCCTGGGGCATGCATTGCTTCCTGAGCTCGGACCAAGAGGACTTCAGCGCCCCGAGCGCGCGTGCGACCGCCTCCGCGTGGGCATCGCCTTCGAGCGTCTGGAGCTGCCGCGCGATCAGATATGCGGTGACGAAATCGGAGATCGCCGCGCCGCCGTCAGCACGCCGTGCCTCGTATTCCGCCCGAATGATCTCTGATTTATCGTCCTTGCGGAGCCGCAGATCGATGGATGCGACGACTGCTTCCAAGGATCCCGTGCGCTTGGCCACTGCCTCGAAATCTGCGAGGGCTTCGTCCAATCTGCCCGCGTCTCGTCGCCGAAACGCGCGCCCGATGATCACTTGCGTATAGAGGCGTTCGGCGCGCCGCCGCTCCTGGTTCGCGGCTCCGACGCTGTCGACGTAGCGCTCCGCCAACCCCTCGACGATCGGATCGGCACCGTACTGCGTCGCGCGCGCGACGGCGTCGAGCATGATCGCGCGACGGCGGTCCGTGCGCGTTTGCTTGTCGTACATGTCGATGAGAGCGGTGCGGACCGCAGGGCCCGGCTTGGAATCTTTGATGGTGAGCAGGACGCGACCGAGATCGATCGCGAACGCCATCTCCGAATCATCGGACGTTGCGGCGCGCTCGCGTTCGAGGCGAGCGCCGGCATCGGCGAACGGCAGGCCTCGGACCATCGCGCGCACCGCGGCTCGCGCGTACTGGAGGCGATCCTCTACGACGAGCTCTGGATGCTCGGCAAGGCGCCGACACGCTGCCACGAGCGCCTCACGGTCGTCGAGGCTGCGGTAGAGCGCGTCGGCCCGCTCGTAATAGGCTTCGAGCACGGAACGGGGTGTTTTCCCGGCGATCGGCGCGGCCTCGAGCTCCGTGCGCGCGAGCGTCTTGTCGCCGATCGAGTCGGCGATCTCGCTGCGGACGATCCGCGCGAACGTCGCCGCGGCAGACGTGCCCTTCGCCGTTTGATCGAGCGCGGTGATGTGTGCGCGGGCTTGCTCGTCGAAGCTCTCCACGATCCGCCCTTGCTCGCGTTGGCGCACCGCTTTGCGATGATCGATGAGAACGAGCAGAGGCTTCGAGAGCGCGGCGCTCTCCGGATCGTCGAGTGCGGCGATGTGCTGGGCGTAAAACTCGGCGGCGGCAAACTCTTCGAGCGCGAGGTGTAGGCGGATGAGGCGCACCATGGCGAAACGCCGGCTTGCGACGGCCGTGGCGCGCGTAAAGCGCTCGTAATAGAGGAGCTGGAGCTTCGCGCGCGTGGTGGCGAGATCAATCTCGAGACCGATGCGATCGTTGCTCCATTCGGCCGGAATTTGACCGTCGAGCGGAAGTGAATACAAATCCAGGTGTTGTCCGCGCGAGCACGTGATGATCAATCGATCCGCGGCCGGCGCGGGATATTGGCAATTCCACGATTCGTCGGTCACCTGCTTCGGCGCGCCCGTCACCGGTGACGGCCCGGCGCCCAGCACAATCGGCACGCGGAACACGACGGCGTTGTCGCCTGCGTCGACGACGCCGTCGTGGTTCGAGTCGCTGAAGAATTGGACGAAATAGAGCCATTTGCCATCGCGCGAGAACGCTGGCTGGCCGGTGAGCCCGGGGACGTCGAGCTCGATCTTGATCGGCGTTCCGGGGTGCGCGATCTCCACGGCCTCGAGGTATTGCGCCGCGCGCGCCGCAAACGCCGAGCCGATGCGCTTGCTCGATCGCTCGAGCGGCACATAAACGAGCCATTTTCCGTCCGGTGAGACCGCCGGACTCGTCACGTCGCGCTCGAAGAACGGCTTCGGCGCGAGGCGAGAGCCGACGTTTATCGTGAGGACGTGCAGGCTGCCGTCGATCGTTGCGCGCACGACGGCGACGAACTGCTTGCCGTCGATCCATTCGGCCAAGAGCGGCGCGGCGGGCCCGCCGAGGCAGCGGCGATCGTCGCCCAAAGGCAAATTGCGCACGCAGAGTTGCCCCGTCGCCCGTTCGCTATACGAAATATAAAGTATGGATTTGCCGTCTGGGCTGACGCGCGGCCACGTCACCTCCGCCCCTTCGTCGAACAAGACGCGCGCGCGCCCGTCGTCGATGTTCTGGGTATAAATCTCGTTCGTCGTATTTCGATTCGATAGGAAATAGAGATTTTTCAAATCCGGCGCGAGCTGCCCCAAAAACTGATCGGCCACGCCCACGGTGAGGCGCTCGGGGCGCCGGAGCGCGTCTTTTTCTTCGTCTTGCGCGTGTGCGTGCGTCGATCCCGTCAGGACGAGCGCGCCGACCAAGAACAGAAGGAAGCGCCGACCAGCCGTCGCGAGCGAACCGAGGCGCGCTCTCAACATGTCTTGCTCTCCCACTTGCCCGGCTCCCTCTCGATCCATCCGCCGCACACGACGCTGCGCACGTGCACCTCGCGCCACGTTCTCCGGAGCTCGTCGACCGACGCGCTTCGGCGCTGCTCGTGCATCCATCGCCACAGTTGCCGGCGCGCCTGGTTCACGCGCCCGATGAGATCGCGCGCCTCGGCGCGATCGGCCACGCCGACGCACGCCGCGTGCGTCTCGACGAGCAAGCCATCGTGCCCCTCTCCGATGCAGTGCTGCATGAGCAGCGCGTCCACGCGATCGGCGTCCGTGAGCTCGGTCGTGTTTTGGAGCGGCAGCGGCTTGATCCCGAGCGCTTCGAACTGCTTCGGCGTTAGCGGCACGGGCCGCGCCTCGATGCTCGTTCGGCTCAATTTTCGCTCCAAATCATTGAACGAGCCGCCCGCTTGTTGCTCGAGCGCCGTTGCTCTGTCGACCATCACGATGTCGGGAGCGCCGATGCATCCGGCAGTGAGGAGCGCCGCGAAGAGGAGAAGCACGCGAATCATGGGTCGTCTTTCGAGGGAACGAAGGGAGGGATGTACTGGTCGAGAATAGGACCTATCGGGATGCCGCGCAGATCGCCGATGCGGATGAAGCGCGCGAGCCCGCCGAGCGTTACGTGCACGCTTGCGAAGCCGTGATTGAAGCTCACACGGAGCCTGTCCGGATAGCCGAAGCGGAGGGCGCTGCGCAGTTTGTTCATCGAGGCGTCGGCGTGGAAGGGATCCTGGAGATCGAGCAGATCGAGCAGGTGGCGCTTTCCGATCTGGAGGATGTCCGCGCGCCCTTCGATGTTGTGGTCAGCGGCGGAGACGACGATCGCGGCGCTGCCGGTGAACGGTTCGCCGTGCGACGACTGCACGCCGTCCGCGCGGACGTGCATGGTGAGCGTGGATTTGGCGCCGTTCCAATCGAGCTCGCACTGCCCGGTCACGCGCCCACCGCGGATCCCCATCTCGAGTTGGTGGAGTGAAAAGAAATTTTGGTCAATTTGCAAGTTGCCGACGAGCGGCGATATCGAGACTTGTGGCGTCGTCAGTTTGCGGATCGAGAGGAAGCTGCTCAGGCTGAGGAGCGGGTGCTGATCGGTGAACCGGAGCGACGAATACGGGTTGTCTTGGTCTCCGCGCATCATCCGAATTCCGCGCGGGGTCACGCGGACGGAAATCGTAATTGGCACTTCGCCGTCCGCGTCTTCGACGGCAATCCCAGACGCGGGAAGCTGGATGTCGGCGCCCTCGAAGCGGATGTTCGCGGCGGTGCGGAAGATGACGAAATCAGGGGATTCGACGTGGAGATTGACGTTCGCGTTGCCGCGAGCCGACAGGAGCTTGGGCGCCGTCGACAAGCGAGCGAGATCTTGATGGAGCTCGCCGCGGAGCGACAGCCGGCGGCGGTCCTCGGTCAGATCCATTGCGCCTTTGAGCGCAAACGACGTCCCGCCAAGGCCGTTTTTGATCTCGAAATTCGATACGTGGACGATGCCGTCGCGGCTGCGCCGGAGCGCGAGCGCCATGGTGGCGTCGCCCACCGGATACGTCGGCGCGATGTCCTGTTTGACGAGACGAACGGCGAGCATCTGTTGCGACGAGATCTCCGGATCCGAGAGATCGCCCTCGAGCGTGATCGATGCCGTGTCGTTCAGGCCCGCGATCTCGTAACTGTGGACGCCGCTGGCGAACCGGATCTCGTCGGCGAGCACGTGGCTCTCTATCGTGCGCTTCGGTCCGTCTCCGTGGAGCTGCGCTTCGATGGCGATCGATGGCGTGGAGAACTTGGCGTTTTCGCCATTCCAAGCCACCTGCTTGGCACGCAGACGGATCTGCCCCTCGCCCCCTGCGGTGCGCGCGGGCGCCGGCTCGAAGCGTACGCTCCCGCCGCGATCGACTCCTGCGACGACGCCGGTGAGCGCGCCGTGGGCCGAGAGCGCCACCTCGAGCTGCGAGAGACGGACGCCGTCGAGGCCCTGAATTTTCTTCGCGAGAGGCGCGAGAGGCGCGAGTTGGTCGACGTTGCCGTCGACGTCGTACGTCAGCGCGCGGCGTGCGCCATCGAACCCGAACGCCGCGGAGAGCTTCGCGCGGAGCCGGCCGGTTGCGTCGACGTGCACCAACACCTTTGGCGCGCCGCGATCGAGCGTGACGCCGAACGCAACGCGATCGTCGCTCGGGCTCACGCCAAGGGCTGCGAGCCCGTCGAGCCGGAGATCGCCCGTAACCTCGTGATGCATCGCCGTGCCGTTCGAGCTCACGACGAGCGCGATCGCGCGCGCCGAAACGTCCTCGTATTCAGGACGCTCGAGACGCACTTCGGTGCGATGTTCGATAGAAGGCGCAGGCGATGCGATGCCGGAAGCTCGCCCGCGCGACTGAATCGCGAGCGCCATTTTCTCAGTCGGGAGCTTCTGCGCGACGTCCTTCGGGAGAAACGGCCGCGCCGCCGAGAGCGTGCGCGCGTTTGCGTCGAGCGCGTAATCGAGCGCGTCGGCACTCTTCGTCGCGTCGAGCTGAATTTGCGCGTCACCTGCTGAAATGACGACTTTCGCCTTGCCGCGGCTCGCGTTCGGGGTCGCCTTGTCGGGGAAGACGTCGGCGAGCTTCGCGTCGACATGAAGCGGCATATTCACGAGCGCTCGGCCTGCGCCATCGATCAAACGCACGCGGGCTGCGCGAACGTCGGTGTCGAGCGACCATGGCGCAGAGCCCTTCAGCGGAGCGTACGCCCGCGCCGCAAGGCCTTCGAGGATCGCGCGGGCCCCGCCGGATCGGAGATCGATCGACCCGATCGCGCTCGTCAGCGTCACTTCGCCGCGCGTGGCGAGCGGATCGCCTTTGTCCACCAGGAGATCGCGCGCAACAAGCTCTATTTTCCCCTTCTTCGCAGCCACTCTTCCCGTTGCCGCAGCCACTCTTCCCGTTGCCGCGCCGCTCGTCGCGTCCACGGCGTCGAACGCGAGCGTAACGTTTCCGGATAGCGCACCGCTCGTCGCTTGCGTCACGTCCGCTCCGAGCGACAGCTTCTCGACGCGCGCGCCGTCTCGCTCGGTCTCGACTTCTGCCCCGTCGACCGCGATCGTCGCGTGCGCAGCAAGTCCGCCGTCCGCTGCCGGCTCCAGGTGGGCCGCGATCTTCAACGCCGGGACGATTGCGCCAACGCCGACATCCGCGTCGCGGACGACCTTCACGCCCTCGAGATCTCCGTCGATCGCGAGCTTCGCCCCTTCGTTCCATCGAGGCAGCGCATCCACCGCGATCTCGTCGGCGCGAACTTGGAGATGACCCTGCGCGAGGCTCGCGTGACCCGGCACGAACTCCGGCGGCACGACCGCCAAGAGGCGGGCGAGATCAACCTTGCCCTCGGCATGATGAAGGACCGGTCCACCGTGATCGGGTAGATCGAGCGACGCCGTTGCCGTCGCGATCCCGTCCGCCACGCGCATCTTGTCGAGCGTGATGTTTGTCTTCTCTGCGGCGGGATCGAAGTGCGCGCGCGCCTCGGCGTGGAGCGTGTGCGGCACGTCGATCTCGGGGCCAAACGTTTGATGGTTCACATCGACGTCGAACGCGGCGATCGCGTCGTGCGCGGTCGCGTCTGCCGTCAGCCACAGTTTTGCGTGAAGCTCCGCGCTTTTGCCGCCGTCGATCGTGTGCGCGACGCTCAGATCGAGCGGGGTGCTCTCTGTTCCGAGGTTCGCGCGAAGGTGCCACTCACCGGTCGCATCGGTCGCTTTGGCGGGCTCGACGTGCAGCGCGAGGCCCTGGAGCGACGCGTGCTCGGTGACCACCCCGTGATCCGTCGGCAGCGCGCGAACGAGCGTGAGCGAGATCCCCCGAACGTCGGCGGTCGGAAGTGCGGGCGCGAGCGCCAGGACGTCTGCCGGCTGACGAGAGAGGGGGGCTTTGGCGGGCGGAGGATTCGGGCTCGGAGCAATGAGCGCGTCGAAGGACGTCTTTCCGTTGTCGTCGATCGCGACGGTCACCGCCACGTCGGAGATCGCCACGCGATCGACGCGCCGCGCCGAGCCCGTGAAGAGCGCCGATGACCACGCGGCTTCGATCCGTCCGACGCGCGCGAGCTCCGGTGCGACGCTCTGAAAGGCTGGCGGGGATCGAACGACCACACCCTCGATCGTGACGCCGCTCAAGATGCGCAAGCGGATCGACTGGTAATCGATGTCGATCCCGGCGTTCGACCGCACGAGCGATCGAATGCGCGCTTTGATCCACGGTTGGTCCAGGTTGTAGGCAACGAAGAAGAGGAGGGCCGTCGCAGCAGCGACGATGATGCCCATCGATACCAGCGCACGACATGCCCATCGCCGGGCCGTCGAGACGTTCGTGCGTGTGCGTTTTCGCCCAAGCATGGAACTGCGATATTACTCGGGCCTTAGAAACTAGGTCATTGGCATGACGACATGCTATGGGTAAAAAATCTCATGAGGGGGAGGCTTAAAGTTGCAATGGGAGGATATCAATGACGCGGTTGGCTGCGTGGACGGGGGTGAGCGCGCTCGCCATCTCCGTGGTTGTTGCGTGCGGCACGAGCAACACGAGCACGGAGACGGACATCGGCTCGATCGATGGCGGAGTTCCCCCCATCGTCGAGTGTACGAAGAACGCCGATTGCAAATCGAAGATCTGCGGATCCGACGGACTGTGTGCGGCGCCGACCTGCCGTGACGGCGCGCAGAACGGCGACGAGACGGACATCGACTGTGGCGGCTCTTGCGCGCCCTGCGATCTCTCTAAAACGTGCAACATCGGAGCAGACTGCGCGAGTGATTCGTGCCGTGACGTCGGCCAAGGCATGCAGTGCCAGGCCCCTGCTTGCGATGACGGGGTGAAGAACGGCGATGAG
Organism: Polyangiaceae bacterium; assembly: GCA_009781005.1. Lineage (GTDB taxonomy): Bacteria > Myxococcota_A > Polyangia > Polyangiales > Polyangiaceae > Labilithrix. The sequence goes on from WQYX01000010.1 coordinate 43,190, forward strand.
ACTGACGCGGACTGTGGCGGTTCTTGCGCGCCCTGCGATCTCGGCGAGGCATGCGCGCAGCGGTCGGACTGTGCTACCGACGTGTGCACGGGCGGCGCGTGCGTCGAGCCGCGGTGCGACGACGGGCTCCTCTCCGGCACGAAAACCGACGTGGATTGCGGCGGCCCCGACTGTCCGCGCTGCGCCGATGGCGAGAGCTGCAAGACGGCCGATGACTGCGCGAGCGGCGTCTGCGAGGATGTGGGGCTAGGTCTCAAGTGCCAGCCGCCGTCGTGCACCGATGGGGTGTTGAACGGCGATGAGACCGCCAAGGACTGCGGCGGATCATGTCCGCCGTGCGCAACCGGGCAAACGTGCAAAGTACACGCAGACTGCGCGAGCGACGGTTGCGACTACAATGGCAAGTGCGCGCTTCGGCGGAGCTGCACTGCCCACTACGGTGGCGACACGTGCGGTGCGGGCGGCGAAGGTGGTCAGGGCGCTGCCGCGTGGGAGAGCTGCTGCACTACTGCCCCTGCCGGTGACGGAGAAGACGCCGTCCAGATGGACAAGTACAAGATCACCGCTGGCCGCATCCGCGTTTTCATGGAGCGCACGAACGGCGATGTTCGCGCGGCGGTGCGCGAGCTTCGCGCTGCCGGCAAGATCGGGACGATCCCTGGAGATCCCAACCACTCGCTCATGGATCCGGGGTGGGATCTCTATCTCCCGACCGCCATGGACGGCTGCGACCAGAAGGGCACTTGCGACCAGCACCCGGACGGCGCTGGCGGCAAGGACATCGAGCTCTCTGATCACTTTTATGGCGATGGGAGCAATGACGACTTCAAGGGGATCTACTCGAGCGCGTACCGCCACGTCGGCGGCTCGATCTGGGTTGCGCAGGACCAGGATCTGCAAGGCTGCAGCGTCAGCTCCCCGGGCACGCACTCGTATTGGATGGATGCGGCCACGCAGAATGAATACTTCGGCGACATTCCGGCAAAGCAGTCGCAGACCGTCTACGACACCAAACCTATCAACTGCACCTCGTACCTCATCATGCAGGCCTTCTGCCTCTGGGATGGTGGTCGTCTCGAGACCGTTGACGAGTGGTTGGCGGCGATCGGAACAACAAGCTATTTTCCGTGGGGCGATTCACCGTCGGCGTACGGGGGGATCGGGTCCGACAGTTATTACACGAATCGCTTTCCCACTGCGACGGATGCCACATTATTTGATCCCCCGAACCCGGCAGTGTCCATCGAGTACGCGAACTACAGCTACAGCTACGAGTACCCACCCCTCGACGATGACAATACTGATTACATCGTTTTCTTGAGCGCGCCGGGTCGCCTTCCCAAGGGCAATGGCCCGTGGGGCCATGCCGATCTCGCCTATTCGATGTTCGAGACCACGTCCAACGTAGCTTGGAATGCGAGCCCGAAGAGCGCGAGAATGAACTGGGCGAACAACGGATCGTGGGAAGGCCATGATTACGGCAAGGGTGCCTGGGGTAGTAACTACCTCCTTGACAAGTACGGCAAGACGAGCGGCCGCTGCGTCTATCCGTGATCCCCGCCCTCGGCGAAATTTCGCCGATCAGCGCGGCGCGGCAAGCTTGGCGAGCGGGCCCGGGTTTTTGATGGCGCCCCGCAACTCATAAAAGGAAATGACGATCTCCTGCATCAGAGTCGGGAATGCATAGGGCACACGATTGGCCGAAAAGAGGCGGATGCCCTCGGATTCAATGACGAACTCTTCGTTGTCGAGCGAAAGCGCAGATGAAATATATTCTTCCGCATCCGAATTCGTCCCATCTTCAGTCGTTTCCTTTTCAATCATTTCCTTGGCATGTTTTTTGAGAATGGCTTCTGCTGCAGGCGTGAGCGCATCACGCAAAGTGAAATTGCGCTCTTCATCCAACCAGTAATTCACGTAATCATGCGATGAGAACTCGTGCGCGCCGCCCGGGACAAGCCAGTCGGCGTGAATGATGATACTGAGCACGCCACTATCGTTCACAGACACGGTCGACTCAGAACGGGCGAAGTAGCCTTCTCCCTCGTGCCCCGTACAGATATCGTCGTCATTCTTATTATTTTCGCTGTACCCGCCGGGATTGAGTGCCTGGTTCAAGTCGGCCGCGTGCGAGGCATCGAGTCCAGCCAGCACATCGAGCCCGGCCGGCACTTCGTACCAATTCGCTTTATGGCAATCCCCCTCATCGATCGTCCGCTCGCGGAGGAAAACCATCCGCCCCCGAGCCATATCCAGCTGGAAGGGGAGAGTCCGCTTTCCCGAAGGACCACTCCACTGGCCCACGAATTGATGGGCATCCATGTGGCCATGGAAGTGCCCCGTTACTTTGCCTTTCACCCTTTCTTCGAGCTCGATATCACCCCCAGGCTTCATCGTACCTTCAAGCTCGATCAGCAAAGGGTTCTTCTCATAAACATACTTGCCAGCCAGCTTTGTTTCCGTGCGAAAAAGCACCATGCGGATTGGCAACTTCTCATCGATGCTGCCGGTAAACCATGATTCCGAGGGCACTTCTTCTTGATGTGCAGCCGTCGTGGCCGGGGGCTTGTCAACAACCACGTTCACAACGGAGGGTGCCGCAGGCTTTGACTCAGGAGAATGCCCACAACCGCCGAGAACCGTCAGCCACGGCAAAACGAATAGATAGGACTTCATTCGTCGACCCATGATGGACGTATTGCATCCATCATGGCACGGCCGCGCCTACTTTGACAACGGCCCGCTGCGCCGCCTCGAAAGTACGAGCCGCGCGCCGTGAGCCCGGATGGCGTTGCGCGCGGCGCAGGCAACCTTAAGGTTGCGCGACAAGTCTCTCTGCGATCTGATCCAAGATTCGATCGGCGAGATCTTCTTTGCTTGCGAGCTCGAAGGGCGAGGCGCTGTCGGCGGACACGATCGCGACGCGATTCGTGTGCCTGCCAAGAGATTCGTGCGCGGCGTTGGCGACGACGAAATCAACCTTCTTCGCGGCAAGCTTCTTCTTCGCGTAGTCGATGACGTGCGCGTCGTCTCCGGTCTCGAGCGCGAATGCGACGAGCACGGGGCGCGCGGATGATCGACGCGCGCCGATCTCGGCGATGAGATCGGGATTGTGTGTGAGCGCGAGCGGCATCACGTCACCTTCCGTCTTCTTGATCTTCTCCGTGCTGCATACGACGGGTCGATAATCCGCGACGGCCGCGGCCATCACGATTGCATCTGCGCCACTGAGATCGTCACGGAGGATTGCCGAGAGCACGTTCTTCATGTCTTCGGCCGTCTCGACGTCGTGGCGGACGACGCCGCCGGGAGTCTCTTGCGCAACCGGTCCGCTGACGAGATCCACGCGTGCCCCGCGTGCGCGTGCTCGCGCCGCGATTGCGAAACCCATCTTGCCGCTCGAGCGATTTCCGATGTAGCGCACCGGATCGATCGGCTCGTGCGTTGGCCCCGCGGTCACGACGATGCGCACGCCCTCGAGATCGCGCGGAGGAGCAAGGAGCGCGGCGATGGCCTGCACGATCACGGACGGCTCCTGCATGCGCCCCATCCCGTTCTCGCCGGAAGCCACGGGGCCCACCACGGGTCCGCAGAACGCAATGCGTCCTTGCTGCCGAAGCTCTGCGACGTTGCGCTGCGTTGCCGGATGGTCCCACATGCGCGGGTGCATGGCGGGCGCGACCAGCACGGGACCGCGCGCACAGAGCGCCGTGGCAGTGACGAGATCGTCGGCGCGACCCTGCGCCAGCCGCGCGATCAGATCGGCCGTTGCCGGAACGATGGCGAGCACGTCGGCTCGTGCGGCGATCGATACGTGCATCTCGCCGGAGAACGACGCGTCCCACATATCCATGGCCACGGCCTGCCCGCAGATCCCGGCGAGCGTGATGGGCCCAACGAAGCGTGTGGACGATGTTGTCATCAACGGCAAAACCGTGGCGCCAGCCTTGATGCAGAGTCGCGCGACCTCCACGGCTTTGTAGGCCGCAATGCTGCCCGTGACGGCGAGCGCTACGCACTTGCCGGAGAGCGCCGAAGACTCCACGCTCGTCGTCATCGTGATCATCCTCGTGCTCTCACTCGATCGCGATCACTCCGCGCGCTTCGAGTTTGAGGAACACCGTGATGGCTTCTTCGACGGTTATCGCGCATAGCTCGATGATCTGCTCAATCGTGTGGACGTTGTCGATGTGCGCGAGGAGGAGACGCGTCTGCTGATCCAACGTGAGCCTTTGGAGTTCGGCGGGCGACAACAAGAGGCGCGGCACGCGCGGTCTGCGGGAACTTCGCGGACCGGCGGAGACGGGCGGAGCGCTCCGTACTGGGACATTCATGACGTCCGTCGGTTCATCATCGTCCACGACGTCCTCGAACGTCTCTGCAACCGAAGGCCGCGTGGATGTCCGTACGATCTCGGAGGCCAAGACGAGCGCAGCGTTGACATCGCCATTCGTGTAGAGCTCACGGAGTGTGTCGATGCGCGTGTCTTGGATGGGACGCGCCACGACGTCGTTGGTCAGCGCCGACGCCGAGAGCGCTGATGGATCCGTCCACGTGATGGGCGTTGGCTCGTGCCACCTCGCCGGATTCGTCTCGTTGTGCCCAGGACTCGCCCCACGCCGACCGGACTCTGGCATCTTGGACTTCTCAATAGCAGTCTTTTCTTCAGAATTGAGGCGCCAAGCGTATGCGTGCCAAGCGCACGGTTTGCAGGAGCCCGGGCGTCCGTGCTAGCCGGGGCCGTTCCCATGGCCCTTTCCATCGGTATCGTCGGGCTTCCCAACGTCGGAAAATCCACGCTCTTCAACGCACTTTCCTCGGCCAAAGCGGAGGCCAAAAATTTCCCGTTTTGCACGATCGAGCCGAACGTCGGTGTGGTTGCCGTCCCCGACGACCGTCTCGAAAAGATTGACTCGGTCATTCACGCGGAGCGCATCGTCCCCACCGCCATCAACTTCGTCGACATCGCTGGCCTCGTGCGCGGTGCATCCAAAGGCGAGGGCTTGGGCAACCAGTTTTTGAGCCACATCCGCGAAGCCGACGCGATTGTCCAGGTTGCGCGCTCCTTCGACGATCCGAACGTCATCCACGTCGAGAACCGAGTCGATCCGGTGGCCGACGTTGCGACGGTCACGATGGAGCTTTGCTTGAAGGATCTCGACACGGTGCAGAAGCGACTCGATCGGGCACGCAAGATGGCCAAGGGCAATGATCCGAAAGAGAAGCTTGCCTGCGAGATCTGCGAGATGCTCACGAGACATCTCGACGACGGCAAACCCGCACGCACCGCCGTATTGCCGGATTCCGTCGATGCGATGACCCTCGTTCGCGAGATGCATCTTTTGACCGCGAAACCTGCATTTTACGTCGCGAATATCGATGAAGCATCCATTTCGAATCTTGACGCGAATAAGTATTTCCTGGCGCTAAAGCAGCTTGCAGAATCCGAATCAACATTCGTGGTCCCCGTGTGTGCCGCACTCGAGTCCCAGATCGCCGAGCTCGATCCAAAGGATCGCCCCGAATTTCTCGAGAGCGCGGGGTTGAAAGAACCGGGCCTGAACGCGGTCGTCCGCGCGGGCTACAAGCTGCTCGGGCTACTGACATTCTTTACGGCAGGAAAGCCGGAGGTCCGCGCATGGACAACCAAGGTTGGCGCGAAAGCACCTCAGGCAGCCGGGGTCATTCATACGGACTTCGAAAAGGGTTTCATCAAGGCCGAAGTCATGTGGTGGGAAGATCTCGTCGCGCTTGGCAGTGAGGCCAAGTGCCGTGACGCCGGTAAGCTTGCCATCGAAGGCAAGGACTACGTCATGCGCGACGGGGACGTCGTGCACTTCCGATTTAATGTGTGACCGCTTTCGATTTGACGCGATCTCGGCATCGACGGCGCCTTCGGCGCTGTCGGCCCGCCTACGGCGGGACCTCAGGGGGCCTGCGGTGCGGTCCTCAAAGCCATACAAGGCTGTTCCGGTCCGCTCCTCGGCCCCGCCTCGACCTCGCGTCAACTTGAAAGCGGTCAATCGGTAAGGTCAATCGGTAATAAGTTTGTCTTTGGTGAGCTCCTCGGGGCGGAGTGCGATGACGCGCGATGCGGGGGGCACCCCTGGCTGGGTGGGATCCTCGCGTGTGAACACCACGTCCCCATCCCGAACCCTGTCCACTCGCCAATTCACCTGATATTCAGCTCCATTTGCGCCGCCCGCGCGGATGACGTCAGGTCGACCGACGAAGTCGCCGCGCTTGATGACCCAGCCTTTGCCGCCAGGATCGACCACCATGGCGCGTGGGGGGTTACTGCCAGTGACAATGGCGACCAGTTTGAGTTCGTCGATGGAGAATTGGCCGAGCAGCACGTTCCGCTGGTTCTGTGCAACGTGCTTGTTTTCCTGCGGCGCGAAGGTGGATGCGTACGAACGAAACGGATCGCGGTTGCGATCGCTTTCGATGAAATCGTTTTCTGAAAATTCGACGCGCGAGATGGGAGGAGGGGAGAGCTCGGCGCCAGCGTCCGCAGCTTCCGGGCGAGCCGGCGCTGGGCCTTTCGGGCCAGTCGTTACCTGCTCGAGCACCTTGTCAGGACTGCACGCGAAGAGGAACGTTGCGAGGAGAGGAAGTGCTCGGACGACACTTTTGGTCTTCATCACTTGCCTCACTTGCCTCTCGGTGGGGGGGCGGCAGGCTGACCGGGCTTCGTGGGAGCGGATGGCTTGAGGAGGTGGAACGACGTAGCAAGGCAGGTTGCCTTGAGGATGACGTCCTCGCCTTCGATCTTCGGCTCGCTGAGATCCAGATTCTCCATATTGATGATACGGTCTTGTTTGCCAATCTCATAAATGAACTTCGCAATTTGATGAAAACGCCCGCTCATCTGAAGGCGCATGGGCACTTTCGCGAAGAACGTCTGCGGCACCTCGTCCATGGGCGTCCAGGCCTTGAGATCGATGCCGCTAATGTTCGACACGGTCTGGATGGCCGAGAGGAAAGTGGCCGCTTCGGCTTCGGTTGGAAGAATCTTATTTAGCTCGCGCTGCTTCTGTTGGAGCTTCGTGAGCTCGTCTTTGTCGGCAAGATAGTTCGTTTGCGACGTGCGCTGGCGCCCGAGTTCCGTCTCGAGATCGTGCGCGGTTTTGTTTTCGCGATCGATACGTGTGGCAACGTCGGTATGCAAAACGACGTAATAGGCGACGCCAACGAGCGCGCAGAGAACGGCGCCGACGCCGATTTTTCCTGCGAGCGGGAGGTGGTTGAGGCTGAGCGATGCCATGACTTAGTACCTCACCTTCGCGCTCATCTCGAACTTTACCAGTTCAAGCTTGGTGTTCGGATCCACCGATTTCTGCGCCGGCAAGAGCTTCACTTCGTAAAAGTAGTCGCTGAGCGAGAGGCGCCGGAGAAACTCCGAGACATCTTCGCCGTCGCGCGCAAGCCCCGTGAGACGCACGGCGCGATCTTGCTCTTTGTAGGCCGTGAGCCAGAGGCGGCGAGGGTCCCAATTCGGATTCGGCACGGCCGTCGGATTGTCTCGCTTGAGTTGTTCGAGCTTGTCGCGATCGACCGTGGGTCCGCGCCCCGTCGTCATGACGCGGGAGAGTTCGAGCATCGTCGCCGTGGGCCCCGTGCGTGCACTCTGCAACTTTGCGATGGCTTCTTCGCGATCACGCAGCTCCTTCAACTGCGCCTTGACGTCCGCATGGTTTGCGATGTCGTGCTTGATGCCGTCGATGTTCGCCGTGATCTCTTGATTGTGCTTTTGAATCTTCGTCAGCTCGTCCTGCTTCGTCTTGTAGACGAAGAGCAAGAGGAGGATCTCGAGGAGCACGGCGCCGAGGACGAACCCGAGCCATGCTTGGCTCTCGCCGCCGGGAGATCCTGCCATGGCCTCCCCGCGGCCGCGGATCGCTTTTTTTTGCGGCAGCAAGTTGATGCGAATCATGCGTGAACCCTCGCGTGCGCGGCTTGCGCCCTTGCTCCGATCATGATCGACGCTCCTTGTCCTGACGCAAACTAAGGCCGACGGCGACGACGATCTGTGCGGCGCGAGCGCGCAAGTTCTGTTCGTTCACGTGCTTCGGGTCAACACCGATGTTTACGAGCGGATCGAAGACCTGCACCGGCACGTGAGCGCGCTTTTCGATCGACTGGCAGAGCGGCGCGAGATACGCGCTGCCGCCCGACACGAAGATGCGGCTGATCTCCGATTCGCCGCTCGTTGCAAGGTAGAAATCGAGGCTGCGTTGGATTTCACCAGCGAGACCGTCGCATGCCGATTGGATAATCTGGTGAACTTCCTGCGGAACGATGTCCGTTGGCCCGCCTCCGCACTTGTAGGCTTCGGCCTGCTCGAACGGAACGTTGCACTGCTTTTGGATCTCTTCGGTGATGGAGTTTCCGGCGTTCGTGATTTCGCGAGTAAAGGCGCTCACGCCTCTGGACACGATATTGAGGGATGAAACCGCAGCACCGACGTTGAGCAGTGCGATGGTGCCGTCCTGCGGCAAACCGTGCTGGACTTCGAAGACATTTTGAATTGTGAACGCATTGATGTCGACGACGACGGGCTTCAATTTCGCTTCGCGGACGATGGCCGCGTAGTCGTTGATTTCATCCTTCTTTGCGGCGACGAGGAGCAGATCCATCTGCCCCGCTTCGGGACGGCGGCGCAAAACCTCATAGTCGATGGACATGACCTTGATGTCGAACGGAATGTGCTGTTCTGCCTCCCAACCGATCTGCTCTTCGAGTTCGGCATTCGTCATCATGGGAACCGTGATCTTGCGGACAATGACGGACTGGCCGTAAACGCCAATGGCGACATCCTTCGAAGAAATCTTGCTGTCGCGGAAGATCTTCGTCAGGCTCTCCACGACGACGCCGGAGTTCATGACGTGACCGTCAATGATGGCCTGCGGCGGCAACGGGGCGAAGCCGTAGCGCACCACCTCCAGGTTTTTTCGCGACTCTTTGAGCTGCACCACCTTGATGGCGCTCGCTCCAATGTCCACGCCAACCAGGTTTTTTCCTTCGCCCAACATCTCAAAACAAAGTGTTGCAGCCTGCACCGGTCAACGTCAAAAAGTCGGTGAGAAGAGTCGGCCGTCACCCTCGTGCTCTCTCGCTGGCGCTCGTAGGGCGAAAGAGTATACGGAGGGGCCATGCGTGCCGTGCGTCTCGTGGCTTCAGCTTTCGCCCTCGCGGGTGCGCTCGTGCTCCCTCTCGCCGCGGGCGCCGATGTCCAACACGTCGTCGGGCGCGGACAGACGATCGAAGCCATCGCGAATCGTTACCACGTGACGTCGAAGGCGATCATCGAGGCGAACCAGATCACGAACGTCAAGCGCGTTCACCCCGGTGACGTGCTCGTCATTCCGACGAAGAACGGATCGCCCAAAGGCGATGCGAAGAAGAACGACAAGAAGCACGAGGGTGCGGTTGCGAACGTCGGCAAGCCGCAGAGCCGCGAGACGACCAATTATGCGATGAAGCCAAAGACGCCTGATGTCTTGCACATTAGGCGCGTCGCCATGAACGAGGACTACGAGGTCCACGTGGGGCACGGACGCGTGTCGCCGGCCACGCTGAAGACGTTCGAGAAGATGATGCGATCACAGGACAACCTGGCGCATCCCATCGACCCGCGGCTCATCACGCTGCTCGGGATCGTGTCGAATCATTTTGGCAGCCGGAAAATCGAAATCATCAGCGGCTTCCGCCCCTTCACGCCAACGCAGTATAACCCGCACTCAAATCATATGCACGGCAAGGCCGTGGACTTCCGCATTGTCGGTGTGCCCAATGAGACTGTGCGCGATTTCTGCCGCACGCTGAAGAATGTTGGTTGCGGGTATTATCCAAACAGCATTTTCGTCCATATGGACGTACGCGACAAAAGCACATTTTGGATCGATTACTCGAAACCTGGCGAGCCACCACGTTACAACGCGCCAAACCTCGAAGCCGACGAGGGCACGAGCGATGTGCACGAGGAGGACACGACGCCGATGAAGGATGAGGATGTGCAGAACACCGGCGCAGAAGCAGCAGGCGCGATGGTTGCTCCAAGTGCCAGCGCAAGTTCTCAACCAGCAGCACCGCCCTCGGCAGCATCCTCGCCGGCCACCACGGGTTCGAGTGTTCCTTAAATACGTAGGTTGGGGTGAGTTTACGAACCCCAACATTCCAAGCTATTTCTTTTTCGGTGCTGGCGGCTCCACCGGATGCACGGGCTCGAAACGGAAACCGCGCGGCAAGAGCGGCTTGCCCATCGCATAGAGCGTCGTATCGAAGTTGCGCGATCGTGGGGGGGTTGCCGTTCCTGCCCGTGCCATGGCGCCGGGAGAACCTGCGCCGCGATCGAGCACGACGGCTTGCGTGCACCCTGCACGTAGGAGCGCCGTCGCGAATTCGCTCGTGGCAATGGCTGCCCCTGCGCGCACGACGAACACACGACCTTGCGGCGAAAGCCCGAGCGCCGCGAGCGCCTTGCCCTGCGACGGCAGTACTTCTTTGCCATCGTCGACGAGCATGGGCAATTGAGCCATGTCCTCGTGCGCAGCGATGGCCGCGCTTCGGGACACCGTGTCTTGAGCCGACAATGCCGAGATGGAAAGCTTGCCATCTTCGGACGCCGCAAGCACGCCCGTGCGATCGGAGTTCGTCATTGGCAACACCACGCGTCCGTCAGTGACCAGGCCACGCGGGTGCTTCGGTGATGACGCGCCGAGCGATAGCGCGAAGAGAACACGATGCGCATCGTCCGGTGAAAGATCGTAAGCCCGCGCCGTCCCCGTCTTCGCGTCCGGCTCGCTCGTTCCTGCTCGCAGGCGGAAACTCGCGCGCGAGGGTTCAATCTCGAGTACGTCGAGCGACGTGGTTTTCGCGCGCCACAGACCCGGCATCCACGCGGGTGCAGGTTGCACGCCCGCATCGACCTCCCACTTTGCGCCGTCCAGCGGAGGCGGCGTGGGATCATGCAAAGTTAGGTAAAAGAAGTCTTTGGGCGCATATTCGATATAGCGCGCATTGTCGATCTCCATTTTGGCCGATAAAAGTTCGCTATTGTATTTCCTGCCCCGCAATTCGGTGATGTTCGTAAATAGGAATCCCGTATGGTGAGGATTCATGTCGAGATGCATGCCATAGATGCATCCTGCAAGCTTCATCGCCTTGCCGAGCGTCGTCGCGCTGACGTCGTCGCCCCACGCGTAAATCAAGTGTCCTGCGTCCGTGACACAGATGCCGGAGCGCTCGGTTTGCATGCTCGTGCCGGGGAGCGTGAAGCCCCACTGCGTGCGGCCGGCCGGATTGACTTTGTCGCCATCCAGAAGCGGATCGAGGTTCTGACGAAACGAGAGAATGTCGGCGTTCTCCACGCCCGCGATGCCTCCGGTCTCCTTGTTCGTGCCCCACGATCCCATGCCAAAACGTGCGTCTTTCGTGAGGATGATCGTCGCGGCGCCGGGCACGGGCGGCAAGAGCACGCGCCTATTGAGCATCATGCCGTAGCTGCCGTGCTCGGTCTTGAAGCCGCCGTTGAAGGCCGCTGCAACGCGCGTAAAAATCGCTGGATCACGCGGGATGCGTCCTGCACCGGGCGGGCCCGTGAGAGGTTTCGGATCCTCGCTGCCCGCCTCCATCTCGAGATCGAATTGCCGCATGTCCATCGCCACCAGAAGGACGCGCGAGTACGGGCGCTCCTCGTCGGTGCGAACGAAGGTGCGGTAGAAACCGGACGGCGGCGTCTCCCCCATGGTGGGAAGCTTTTTGATCCAAGGCTGCTTCGGCACCTCCCATTCGCCTTCGCCCGGTTCGGGTGTTTTCCACATCGAGCGGATGGGTGAAGGCGGCCAGTGACCGAGATCGGCGCTCGCTTGCGATGCGTCGAGCACGCTCGGTAGAGGCGCATCTTCTTCGCCGGCGAGCGCTTCACCGTTCGACGTGATCTTGAACGCTGTCTGCTTGATGGTGTCGCGAAGCGCGAACGTCTTCTCTTCGAGCCACGCGACGGGCATGGGTCCAATCCACGCAACGGCGCGCACGGTGTCCACGCACCAGAAAATGAACCGCTTCGGCAGGTGCTGTCCCGCCTCTGCGTGCACACCGGATGGCGAGGGCGGCAGAAGTTCGCCCTTGTCGAGATCCAGCCGAAAGCTTCGCGTTTTGGTGCCGCGACGGGGATCGTCGTCGAGCGTCACGTCGAGCGACTTTTCTCCGAGCGCGAGACCCGCGCGCTCCGCCGGATCATCGAGCGTCACATCGACGCGACCGATACCGTCACCGCTGCCTGTTTGCTGGAGGTTCGTGATCCACGCCATCACGCGATCGGCGAAGCTGCGCGTGACGTTCTCTCCTCCTTCTCCATCGAGGTCGAGTGCGGTGATGCTTTGCTCTTGCCCGAATGCAGACGTCGCAAACGCCGCGTGCGATCCGCGAACGACGAGCGCATGATCATCGCCGAGCGGCGTCGACGTCAGATTGTGAGGTGCAGCAACGTCGAGCGGTGTGCCGTCCGGCGACAGGCGCACGCGTGCGCGGTAGACGTCGCGCGGGCCCGATGCGCGCTCGCTGCCGAGAAAAAGTACGAAGCGGCCCGCGAACAAATCGGCAAGGAGGCCACGCGATGGCTCCCAGCGAATGTCGTCGCTCTTGACGACCATGCCGCTCGCCTGGCCGAGTGCCGCCGCGAGTTCCTCGACATCCTTTGGAGGCGCGCCACTCGTTGAACACGCTGCGGCCGCGCCGAAGATGCCGACGAGCACGGCGATGAATATCAATCGACTTCGCACCGGTGCCGAACGAAATCGTGGTGCGTGCGCAAAAAGTCAAGCTCTCCGAACTAGCTGCGCGATGTCCTCCGGCATCGGCGAGACGACGTCGAACGCGATCCCTTTGTCGCTCTCTTCATCGCCATCGTATGCGACGCGCTCCGCATGCAATGCATGGCGCTCGAGGCCCGGCACTTCCTCGCCGCCGTAGAGCGTGTCGCCGGCGAGCGGATGCTCAATTGCTGCAAAGTGCACGCGAATTTGATGGCGGATCGCGCGCGGTGCCTCGGCGCGAACGAGCGCCCATTTCTCCGTGCGCTCTTCTACGCGGTAGCGTGTCGTCGCGGGGCGCGGCGCATAGCGAATGACGTCGCGCGGATGCATGCACGGGTAGACGCGCTTCTTGTCTTTTGGATGATTGGCGATCGGGTATTCGATCGTTCCTTCATCGGGCAGATCCTCGGAGCGGCAGACGAGGAGGTATTCCTTGAGGATCTTTTTGTCCTTGAGAAGCTGGCGCAGCCTGTCGAACGCGTGTGCATTGCGGGCCACGACGACGAGGCCGGACGTCTCCGTGTCGAGACGATGAACGATGCCGGGCTCGCGCGCCGAGTAGCCAACGCCAAGGAGCTCTGGGAAGTGGCCAAGAATTGCGTTTGCGAGCGTCCCCGTCTCGCCGTCACGCAACGGCGCGGTTGGTTGCCCCGCGGGCTTGTCGACGATGAGGAGCTCACGCAATTCATAGCGAATCGACAGTGGCGCATCCGGTTCCGCGACGCACGGCGAAGTGCCACGTTGAGCAATGACTTCGTCCACGCTGATGACGTCGCCGGTTTTGACCACGCCGCCCTTTGGCAAGATCCGTCCGTTGACGCGCACCTCACCTGCTTCGATCGCCTTCTTCACGCGAGCGCGTGAAGCACCATTGCATAATGCAATGATGGTCTTGTCGAGACGCGCGCCGTCGTGAAGTTCGTCGACAACCAATTCAAGCTTTGTCATGAGGACAGCGCACGTCTACCAGCTCTCACGGGCTAACGGCGGGATGGAGTTCGTGGCATTGCGGAGGGCGGAGCTTGGAGCGCGGCACGCTCTCGGGGCGGCGCAGCCGACGCGCTCCGCGTCTCGCTTGCGCGCATCGCGCGGCCAGTGACGGTCGCCGCGATGACCGCCGCGACCGCGGCCGCCACCGCGAGCACCTGTGCTCTGCGCGATGGATGCCCCTTGCGACGGTGGGTTTGCGGTGGCGGATCGGTCATCATGATCGGAACCTTGAGCTGATCGATCGACGCGGTGTCCACGGGAGTCATCTCCACGGGCACGATCTCCACGGGCGCTCTCGAGACGAGCGTGTGCCATCTTGCCGATCTCGTCCGCGCGGCAGCGACGGCTTGCGTGAAGGCGGTGTGCATCATCCGGACGTTTGGCCAGCGCGCGTCCTTCTCGAATGCGAGTGCGCGATCGATGACATGGATGATCTCCGTGTCGAGATCGGGCATCACGGCAGCGAGCGAGCGCGCGCGTCCGGTCGATGCCGTCGAGAGTTCGCTCTCGGTGCTCGCGATGTGAACGTGCTCGCCTGATAACGCCGTAAAAAGAATGGCACCGAGCGACCAGATGTCCGTCCACGACCCCATCTCCTCGCGCGCGCCGCGCGCCGCTTCAGGGGACATGAACGCGGGCGTCTCATGCAGTGTGCCTCGAACCGTCGGAGGACCGCCGGCGTGGAGCGACTTCGCCGTACAGAAGCCGAGGAATTTGACTTCGCCGTCTGACGTCAAAAAGACGTTTCGCGGTTCGAGACTACGATGCACGATCGCACATTCGTGGATCGCCGTGAGTGCGCTCATGAGGACATCGGCGATGGGCGCGAGCACCTCGAGATCGATGTACCCTCCGAAGCGCGCGCAAAACGACTCGAGTGTTTGACCGTCGAGGTGCTCGAGCACCAGGTAGAGGCAGCCGTCTTCGGTGATGCCGTCGTCGAGGACGCGCACGATGGCCGGGTGTGTGACCACGTTCGCGAGGCTTGCTTCGTAGAGCAGCCGCTCGCACGCATCCGCATTCGTGCGCAGTGATGCGTGCAGGATTTTGAGAGCCGCGCGAAATCCGTTCCGGTGCGTGGCCTCGTAGACAGCAGATGTTTTTCCCCAACCGAGCAGTCGGTCGAGTCGATAGCGTCCGTCAATGATCGTTCCGAGCCGTTGCTCGAATCGTTCGCGATCTCGCCTCACGTGCGTATCCCCCAGCTCTTCTTTATGCACGCTCCGGCTTCTCGCCCATGGCGATCCAGCGACGCACGTTACGTCGATGAGAGCTAGGCTGGAGAGGTCGTGTCCGCCTGCGTCCAATGCAACTTCGTCATGCCCGACAGCACCGCGGTCTGCCCGCGGTGTCGCGCTCCTCAGCCTCTTCGGGCGCAAGATCGCACGCTCCAACCCGGTACAACGATCGATCGCGGCTACGGACGGATCGTCGTCGATGCGTGCATTGGTTCGGGCACCATGGGCACCGTGTACCGCGCGTGGCTGTTCTGGGATCCGCAGGGCCCGCGAAGGCACGACAGACCGGCGCCGCTCGCGCTCAAACAGCTCAAGCCCCAAGCCAGCTTGCAGCCCGAGATCCGAGCATTCTTCCTAAACGAAGCGGAGGCCTTGCAACGCCTGAGTCACCCAAACGTCGTCGGCTTCCACGAGCTCTTTGCGTGGAGTCCGGAGCGCCCAACACTTGCAATGGAGTACGTCGACGGGAGCACGCTCGAAGACGTCATCGCGCGCAACGTGGCGCGCTCGCAGCTTGCCGGTCCGAGCGGGCTGCCCGGACTGCCATTTCAACGCGCATGGTACTACCTTCAGCAGCTCCTTGGCGGGCTCGCTGCGGCGCATTCGCTCGGCATCGTCCATCGCGACGTCAAGCCGTCGAACATCATGATCCGGCGCGACGGCATCGTGAAGTTGACTGATTTCGGCATCGCGCACCTCGTCAATCCAACCCACGGACAACGCGTGCCTTCACCCGAGGAGCTCGCGCCAGGAACGGGCGCGTACATGGCACCAGAACAAGTCGTCGGCATGCCACTCGACGGTCGGAGCGACTTGTATTCTGCAGCCATCGTTTTGTACGAGGCGCTGGCGGGCCGTACGCCGTTTCTCTCTTCGGAGAAGACCGAGTTTTTGATCCGGATGGACCAAGTGGAAACAGCCCCGCCGCCGATCCGCTCATTTTTGCCGCAGGCACCGCCCATTCTCGACCAGCTCTTCTCTCGTGCGCTCGCGAAGGATCCGTCCGCGCGCTTCTCGAGCGCCATCGAGATGGGCGACGCATTCCGTTCCGCGTTTGGTCTACCGAGCACACCGGAATGGCGTGCACTCGGAGAGATTGCTCAGGTGGCGCGCGAAGCGCACGGCGATCCCGAGCGAATGCAGCGGCTCGCGACGATCCGGCAAGTCGTGCAGCATGCATTCACGGCAAAGATGGAGAATCGTCCCTCGCGCGCATAGAAAGCTGGCGACAGTGTCGGGGGCCACCCTGGTGTCCGTCGCCGACAGCGTCGTGACGTTGCGAACGCCGTGAAATCACGGGGTGCGGCGGTGGCGCGCCCCATGCTTGGGCCTCTACACAACCGATGCTAGGCTCTCCATCCATGTACGGCGCACGTCATCTCGCACGTCATCTCCGACTCGTTTCCCCGACGTCGCGAAGCCGGCGAGGCTGGGAGCTCCCCGAGGAAACCATGCCCCAGTCCATCGTGCACAATGACTCCACAGGGTTGATAGAAGCAATTCTCTCCTTTCGGGCGCGCAGTTGGCCGAACACGCAAATTGTGCGCGATTTGGCCATTCGTTGGGATGAGAGCAATCCCAAAATTGGCGTTGATCCGGATGTCTGCGTGCTTTGTCCCGCGCCGCCTCTGGAAAATGGTGATTTGCGCAGCGTGCGCACGTGGGTACCGGGCCATAAGGCGCCGACTTTTGCCGTTGAAGTGGTGAGCAATACGAATCCGCGCAAGGATTATGAGATTGCGCCTGAGAAGTATGCGGAAAGCGGAACAGGGGAATTGTGCATCTTCGATCCCATGCTCGCGGGCCCCAAAAGCCTCGGCGGCCCGTATCGACTCCAGCTCTGGCGCCACGACGAAAGCGGGGAATTCAGGCGAGTTCATGCGGGCAGTGGCCCGGTCTATTCACCTGCCATCGGGGGTTATCTCGTGCTCGTCGAGGGCGGTCGCAAGTTGCGAATCGCCGATGATGAAGCAGGCATTCACTTGTGGCCTACCGCCGAAGAGGCGGAGCGTTCTGCGAAGGAGGTGGAGCGGAAGGCCAAAGAGGAGGCTCTTCTGCGCGTAGCGTTTCTTGAAGCGGCTCTCCACACGTCAACGAAGAAAGAGTAAACTTCTCTATTTTCGCGACTTTAGGAGACGCACTTCCATGGCTGCTTCGCGGTGGTCCGGGTTGATGCTCAGGAGTTCGTTGAAGTCCGCAAGCGCAAGTTTCGGTTGCGCCGTGCGGACAAAGAGCTTGCCGCGGTAGAGGAGGGCATGTTCGTTGGATGGGTCTTCGGAGAGGATCCCACTCATCGTCGTGATGGCCTCATGGAGGACCGACGGATTGCCACCGAGTGAGCGCACCCACGCGAGCAAGGCGCGATAGTCAGCCTGCGGATCGCCATCCACGGCCTCTTGCGCAAGCGTGAGCGCCGTTTCCGTCTCGCCGCGCATGAGCGCGGCTTGTGCAAGACGAAAATGCGTCATGGCTTCTAGGGCACCGGCTGCATCAACGGGGGGCTCGACGCGAACCTCCGACGGTGCTGCTGCTGGAGTCTTCAACGCAGAGGGCACGGGCACGGCGGGTCGAGGCTTCATCGGCGGCGGCGAGGCCGCGGGCGAAACCCGTGCGTCGGTTGAAGGTGAAGCCGTGTTCGAACGCGGGCGAGGAATGCGTCGCGCAGGCAATCGCTCGGTTGGCGGACCTTCTGCAAGCGACGGCGCAGGCGGACCCTTTGCAGGTCCCTCGGGTCTTCCAGCCGGCGTCTTCTTGACGACGATGGGGCGGACGCGCGGCGCGCCCGTGGCACCTTGGCCAGCCAGCGTTGGGGGACGCGCGGCTCGCACGTAGGGCGCCGCCGTGTGCAACGAAATGGATGGCGACGACGTGCGCGATTGATCTGCGTGCGACGTAATGGATGGCGAGGAGGCGCGTGGTTGGTCGGCCTCGGCAGGCAACGCGACCGGCTCCACCAGCGAAGCCGTGGCGAGCACGCGCCCGCTCACCGATTTCCGCGGTACCGGTCCCTTCTTCTGACCGTTGAAGAGGAACTGTCGCGTCACGACGAGCATGTAGACGATGGCCGAGACCGTCTGATGGGGCGCGAGATTCATCGCCATCAGTTGGTCGAACGACGTGCTCCCGGCCCGGAGTGCGTCGATGATGGCCGCTTCTTCCGGCAGCATCGCGAGGTCGTCGAGCTTCGCCTCCGGATGAAGTACGAGGGGGCGCGTGCCGAGCCGACGGAGCGTCTCAGAAATATGTGTAGGATTCATCCAACTGCGGATGCTCGCGAGGATCGGGCTGAGCGCGCCTCTGGTCACGATGCCGCTGCCTCCCCAATCCTCGAGCAAATCGACGTCGCGGTAGTACGCGTAATCGATCGTGGGCGGCAGGTTCGCGAGGTGCGCAATCTTGTCGAGGAGCTGCTTCGAAAGCGCCCAGTCGACCGCCTCGCGCGTGACGAGATCGCGCTCAATGAGGTACTCGCCGAGCAAACTACCCGTGCGACGCGCCTCCACGATGGCTCTCTCGAGCGTCGGTCCGTCGATGGTGCCTGCATGCATGAGAACCTGACCGATGGGTGCAACGGGCTCGCGTAGGCGCACCTTCTTTGGCACGCCCGAAGAAAAAAAGACCGTGTCTCGCCCCGGACCACTATTGAAAATCACCGTGCCCGTGAGCGCGTGATCGAGCATGTAGATGAGCACGTGGGGCAGCGGCGTCGTGGAGAGATTGCCGCGTGCCGTGGGCTCGCGATCGGGCCTGAACTTCGCCTCTGCCGATCCTTCTGCGGCGTTCGACGTGAACATCTCGATCGACGGCAGCGCCGACTCGGTCAGCACCCGGCCTATCGGCTCGACAATCGTCTCCGGCCTCGAGTCACGTACGTTTGCGTCGCTGTCGCGGTCCTTTCGCCAGCGTTCGACGCTCACGACGCGCACGACCGAACGACGCGGATCCTCGGACAGTTCGACTTCGATCCCCGGTGCCGTGCCGGTTGCGTCCGAAACGATGCGTACGCGCACCTTCTCCCCGATGGCGCGCGGTCCTCGGACGACCTCGGCGATCTCACCCGTTGCGAGCTGCACGACGGTTCCAATGGGCAGTAGGCCCAGCGCCGAAAGAAGCAGGCGGAGCACGAGCCGGTCGATCGGCTCTTTTAGTTCTTCAGCGAGCTCGGCAACCGCGAAGTCCGGCGTAGGCGGTAAAAGACCCGGATCTGGCGTGAGAAGATCGTTGTAGCGCCGTGCGATCGCGATGATCTTCGCGTGCAGTGTTGCCGGGCGTGTTCCCCAGTAGACAGGGCCGAGCCATGTCTGACGACGCAGCCAGAGTGCTTCGAACGCGAGCACGGTGCGCGTGATCGAAGGTTCGTTGACGCGACCGAGTGCGGTGAGGACTGCGGCGGCGCCGGCCGCCAGATGGTCTTCCTGATCTTCGGAGAGCGCGGACGGTCCCGCCATGCCCGCCATCGCAGGCTCGGTTGGTGCCGCGAGGGCCAGGGCGCGCGGGCGCGCCACGTCGTGCATCATGGCTGCCATCGCGATCTGCGAGAGCACGACGCGATCCGTCGTGATCTCGCGCGCCATCGAGACGGCGAGGATCGCTGTGTTCGCGGCTCGCCCTGCTTCGTCGAAGTTTGCATTGCGCACCTCGGTGACGCCGAGAAACGCTGGAGTCGAACCCTCCGACAGATCGACGAGGCTCTGTGCGATGCGCTTGATGCGCCGCGGAAGGATGTACTTGCTTGCCGACAAGTCTTCGAAGAACCGGCGCATGATGACCACGGCCGACGCGTACGTGCGGACGATGCGCGCTTCGGGAGAGAGGTTCTCGAGCTCCAGGCCGCGCAAGCGTGCGGCATCGGCCACGGGGCGAAGGCGGATCTTCGGCGTGGGCGAGCGGAATGAGCCACGCGCCGATCGGTAACCGATCGAGATTTGTTCCGCGAACGCGTGGAGCTCCTCGCGCGTCACGTCGCGCTGGACGAAGAGCTCGGAGCCGCCAAGGCGTTCGAAGATCTCGCCCAGCTCGGAGGCGGCTTCATACGTTCCGCGCGAACCCTTGAGAAGCTGGCCGGCAACGAAGACAGCTTTGTGCGCGAAGAGGACGTTGACGTTCGTGCCCGCGCGAAGGCAGTAGTCGCCGATGATCTGATGCGTCTGTTCGAGCTGCCGCGTGAAGGCTTGGTTCGACAGATCGTGCATCTGCGCGAGCTTCGCGAGACGGTAGATGGCCACGACCACGCCTGCACCGAGTTCGCGTGCGTGCTCGCGCCGGACGAGTTCGCCTGCGTCGTTCGTGACGATGTCGAGGCGCATCGTCATGCGACGGATCCACGTTGCGGGACCGAGAGCCTCTGGGCGATGCGCTTGGCGGCGTCGCTCGCGGCGGCCCTGGTCTCGTCGGAGGTGCCCCAACGCGAATGCGCGAGATCCTCGAGGGCAGACGCGACCTTTTGCGAAAGTGACAGATCTCCGAGCAGCGATGCGGCAAGCGTGCGTGTTGCCTCACGGCTCTCGTTGACGAGCACTCCACCCTTCTTCGCGAGATCGAGCACGAGCGGCTCCCCGCGCTCGGGCGACAAGAGGATGCAGGCGCGCAGAAGCTCGTAGCGCTCGTCGTTGCCGAGATCGTTGAAGGTCTTGTTGTGGATGATGCGCGAGATGGAAACCCACGAATTTCGCATCTGGTAGCGGGTGATCGCTCGGAGCGCTGCAAGCCGTACGGTGGCGGAGTCGTTCTCGAGCAGGTTCGTGATTTCGCCCTGGGCCATTTCGGGCGAAGGCGCGGAATGGATACGCGCTTCGATGCGGGCGTGAACGTCGCTCGCCTGCGTGAGGCTGCCGAGTGCCTGATGCGCTGCCGGTGTTGCCGTGCGCGCGAGAAGCTGGACGAGCGCCGCCACGGTGTCCGGATCGCTCTCCGGAATGGCTTGCGCGATCTCGTTCTCGTGACCTCGGGCATAGCGTTCGACGAATGCAACTAATACGTTGCGCAGCGGTGCGGCCGTTGTCTCGCGCAGGTGAGCGAGCACCGTCGACCAGTCGTTCGGACCGAGAACGGAGAGAATGGGCGCGAAAGATTCGAGGCTCGAGAGATCTTCGCGCAGGCGCTTGAGCACGAGCTCCAGAGTTTCTCCGCCGAACAACGCGTTGGTCAGTGCCGAGGCAAGAACCGCGAGGTCGTCCGGGTTCTCGATGCGCAGGCGCAAACGCTCATTCATCGCGCGATTGAGCTCCAAGGCGACATCGAGGCGCCCCGAGACCGCGAAGTCGGAAGCCGACTTGCGAAGCGAAGCAAGGACGAGCGGGGCATCGTGGTTCGCCGCGGCGTCGAGGTAGCCTTCGATGAGGGCGTCGACGTAGCGCTCGCTCCACTTCTCGCGCGTCATCTCGAGCTGTGGAAGGAGGTTTTCGCGCGTGCCTTCGTCGAGCGAAAACGGCGAGTGAGTTTTCGTCCGGCCGAGCGCGGCGTCGTCGGTCGAGAGAGTCATCACGCGTGCTTCGAGCCTATTGACGTTGTTGCGCGCGGCGCGCGCCGCCAGGCTCTCGATCTGGTCCGTTTCGCCGTAGAACGCTTCGCGTTCGGCCGCGTCACCCTCGGCGAACGCATCGACGGACTCCCATTTGACGTGGGGCAACGCCTTCTCCCAGAAGGCCGCCACAAGGTCGTCCTCCGGCGGCAGATCGCGCCCGGGATCGAGCATGGAAAGCGCGAAGAACTCGCGCATCTCGTCGAACGTGACCCCTGCGTCGATGCGCAGCGTGCGCATCCCGCAAGCGAAGAGGTTGTATGGGATTGCGTCGAACGGCGTCGAAGGCTCCCATACGGTGTGGCCGAGCGTCATGAGCGAGTATGGGCGGAGCGTCCAACTCGCGACTTCGGGGTTCGTCTTCAGCGCTTCGAAGAAACCTTCGTAACAGGTGCGTAGCGCGCGTTCGGTGGCCGGGTGGGTCCAGCCGAACTGGCGAACGGACGGCAGGAGACGATCCCAATGTTTCATGAGATCGCGCAGCGTTTGCACGCGCACGTCGCTCTCGGGGATCTCCGTCACGAAGGACGGCGGCAGCACGTGAAGATCCGACGGCGATGGCGAGATTCTCTGATCGGACGCGAGCGCAGGCGCAAGTCCAACCGTACTCGGCGTCGACAGCGCAGGAGGTGCAGGTGTCACGAAGCTCGCGGGAAGTGGGGGTGCAGGTGGAGCGACGACTTCGAGCGGGCGCGGCGGGGGACGTGCCGGGAGCGGACTCGTCTGCTCGGCCGCCATGAGCGTCAGGAGGCAGCGCTGCATCTCGCGCGCGTCTTGGAAGCGGTTGCGGCGATCCCACGCGAGCGCCTTGTCGATGGCCTTGATGAGATCGATCGGAAGATGGGGAGAGAGCCGTGCAACGGAAGGCACGGGCTTGGTCGCGGCCACGACGAGCGCTTCTTGCTCCGTACGTCCGCTGTTGATGCGGTGACCGGTGATGAGCGCGTGCATCATCGCACCGACGGAGAACAGATCCGCGCGCCCGTCGAGTTGATCGACGAGACCCATCGCCTGCTCGGGCGACATGTACGCAGGTGTTCCAAGCGCAGTGCCGGTCGCCGTCTTTTCGCTCGTTGCGTCGCGCATCTGCGCAACACCGAAGTCGAGCACTTTGATCTCGTCGTCCTTCGTGATGAAGATGTTGGCCGGCTTGAGATCGCGATGGATGACGTTGATTGCGTGGCACGAGGCGAGGCAATCGACGACGCGCTCGCAGATCTGGAGCACGCGCCCGGCCGGCATGGTCCGCCCCGTGCGCTTCCACGCTTCGCGGACGGTCTCGCCCTCGAGCAGCTCCATGACCAGAAACGGCTCACCCTGCTCGGTTACGTCGTCATCGAGCACTTGGACGGTGGCCGAGTGATTGACCTTGTTCGAAACGTACGCCTCGCGAAGGAATCGCTCGCAGATGGCCTTCTCCTTCGCGAAGTCAGCGTGAAGGACCTTGAGTGCCGCGCGCTGACCGTTGCGGTGGGAGGCTGCGAAGACGGCGGCCATCCCGCCGACACCAATCAAGGCGTCGATCGTCCACTTGCCCTTGATGATGCTGCCTACTCTCGAGGCAGGCCCCGTTTCATCGCCGGCTTTGGAAGACTTCACGATATCGGGCACGCGCACTCACCATCGTTGCTCAATCGAGATCAGGCGACTTTTGTAGAATATCGACAGGCAGCGAACGGGTACACACCAATCGCGGACGTCGAGGTCGCTCCTCTCTCGGGTTTGAGCCTACAACTTTGGGATATTTTGTGCGGTGCGGCGCGTTTGGCGGGAGCGCGCTTACGATGTGGGAGAACGGGTTGGTTCGCGCACGATGGCAAGTACGGCTGCGGCGGCCACGACCGACACGATCGGTGCAACCACCGGCGGAGCAATGCGAAAAACGATTCCAAGCAGTGAAATCGACTGTGCTGCTGCGCCGACGACAAACGCCATCCGTGCGCGTTCGCGACACGCTCGCGGCACCGTGAGCGCGAGAGCCGCGTCTCGGACGTCGTTCGATGCGAGTGCAACACCCCACTCGCCGGGTACCGACCCCGCCGCACTCATGGCCACGGACAAGTCGGCGGCGCCGAGTGCTCCGTCGTCGGATGCTGCGTGACCAATGGCAGCGACAACGTGGCCCCCGTCGGCAAGGGCTCGTACCTCGGCTCCGCGATCGACCGGGAGGATCTCGGGTCGAACGTGCTCGATATCGAGCGCGCGCGCGATGGTCTCGCATGTCTCGCGTGCCTCGCCGCTGAGGAGCACCGGCTCGATACGTGCATTATGCAGCCTTTGGATGGCCGCGCGTGCGCCGCGGCGCAAGCCGTCTTGCAGTGCGAGCAGGCCGATCAAACGATCTCCGAGTGCTACGAGGAGCACGCTCTTGCCTTCGGCCTCGAGCTCGGAGACGCGCGCGTCGGCAATGGCGACGCTGACTTTTTCCTTTAGGAGCAAGGCGCGGCTGCCGACGATGACCTTGTCCCCGTTCGGCACGAGCGCGGTGACGCCGAGGCCTACGTAAACGAGGGCAGAGCGAACATTTTCCGGGCGCACGCCGCGCACGCGTGCTTCGCCGACGACGGCCGCCGACACGGCGTGATTCGACGCCATTTCTGCGCCCGCAGCGAGCGACAAGACGTGGTCGCTCTCCACGTCGCCGATGGTTTCGATGGTCACGATCTTGGGTTCGCCGAGCAGGATGGTCCCGCGCGAGCACAGGACTGCGCGGTCTGCGCGCGCAGCGACGTCGAACGATTCGGCGTCTTTGTAGACGATGCCTCGGCGCTGCGCCGCCATATGTCCGCGCGTATGCGCGAGCGCAGCAGCCGAGACGGCGGCGGCGGCGGCGAGCCCGTACGCTCCGGCGCACGCCGCCATGACGATGTCGGGCCACGCGTCGTTGCTCGCGTATGCGGCCAGCGCGACGATCGCGATCACGACCGGTACGCCGCGCTCCACGGTGCGCCGGGCGAAGACGACGAGAGGCGCGGCGATATTGGTGCGTGAGCCCCGCGCCGCGCCGCAGCGAACCCACGCTCGGTCCGTGCCGGTGAACGTTGCACGGACGCGCAAACGTCCTGAGACGACCGAAGCTCCTGCCACGACGGCATCGCCTTCGCGTTTTGCAACGACGATGGCGGAGTCGATCCACGGCGCAACCTCCGCGTTGCCTGCCGTGACGATGCCGTCGACGCCGACCGTGTCGCCCTCCTCGACGACGACTTGCTCGCCGGGCTTCACGTGCGAGGCCTCCATCTCCGTCGTCTCGTCGCCCTCCGCAACGACGCGTGCGCGCACGTCGAGCCGGCGTGCGACGCGCGCATGCGCACTTTCGACGCCACGGCGTGCCCGGCAGAGGAGACGATCGACGAAGAGTGCCGCCGCGGCGGCGAGGCCTACGAATGCTGCGTACGCGTCGACTTTGTTCGTTGGTACTCGGTCCTTCATCGTGAACGTCGACGCTGCCGTGATCGCGGCCACGGCGATCGGAACCGCGACGACCCACCGCGACGACTCGCTCCGAGCGCGCGGGCGAAGCCCAGCGCACGCAGCGACGACGAGGGCCGAGGCAATCGCGAGCGAAACGCGGAGCGCCGGATCACTTGTATGCGGCACGACGACGGCGAGAATCCCAGCGCCGATGCCGATCACCGCGGCGACGTCGAGTGCACGCGCGAGGGGTTCGGCGCGGTCGCGCGACGTACTTGGCGCGGTTTGCTCGAGAGGGATTGGTGTCTCGTCGGGGGGCGCGGGCGTCTGCGGAGGGGCGGTCTGCACGTTGACGTCGCCCGCGCCTCCATCGTCGCCCGCAGTTTCCGTCGGCGATGCCTCCTGTATTGCAGCAGGCAATGCCGGCGCGCTGTCAGGCGGGAGGATCACGACGGGCGGCAGAGCACTCGACGTGACGGCAGCAGGAGGCGGGTCTGCCGTCATGGCATCGAGCACGACGCGACGCGAGCTCGCGTCGGCGTACAGCTCTTTGCATTCGGCCCTGCAGAAGTAGCGAAAGGCGTTGCCAACGATGGCGACGTGACCGGCGCGCAGCGGATCGAGCGGCTTGTTGCAACCCGCGCAGACCGAGCTCGCCGATGAAGAAGCGTCTCCCTCTTCGGTCACGACGCGCGCCATTTCAAACCGACGCGATCGCCCTCAGAAAGCGCCGTGTCAAGTGCTGCGTGCTGCAAGAGTTGCAAGGACGTTCCGCACGATCGTTACGCCTTCTTCGAGCTCTGCTTCGGTCACGATCAGCGGAGGTGCCATGCGAAGTCCTCGTTCGCCTCCGGCTAGGACCAAGACGCCGGCTTCGACGAGCTTTGGCAAGATGTCTCGCGCAACGAATCCCTGTTTGAGGATGAGAGCGCGGAGCAAACCTTCGCCGCGTTCGCCTTCGCACACGGTCGGCAGATCGCGCGCGACCTCGGCGAGCATGGTGGACAGAAGCTGCCCCTTGCGTTTGACCGCGGCGACGATGTTCTCTTCCTCGATCACGCGGAGCACGGTGCGCGCGGCGACGCATGCGAGAGGGTTCCCGCCGAAGGTCGAGCCGTGCGTGCCCGGGGGAAGTGCGGCGGCGAGCTCCTCGGTCGTGAGCATGGCGCCGATGGGGAATCCGCCGCCGAGACCTTTCGCGAGGGAGATCGCGTCGGGGCGAACGCCGGCAAAGCTCTCCGATCGCTGGTAGCCAAACCACCGTCCGAGTCTGCCCATGCCGGTCTGCACTTCGTCGAAGACGAGCAGCGCGCCGTGATGATTGCAGAGTGCACGCAGTCCTTCGAGAAAGCCCGGAGGTGCTGGGATGGCACCGCCCTCGCCCTGCACGGCCTCGACGATCACGGCAGCGACGTCGTCTTTCATCTCGGCAGCCACTGCATCGAGATCGCCGTAAGTCACGTGCGTGATCCCTTCGATGCGGCCGAAGCCTTCGCGGTACTTCGGCGTGCCGGTCATCGCGAGGGCGCCCATGGTGCGGCCGTGAAACGAGTTGTGGAAAGCAATGATGCGCGAGCGCTTGTCGCCCTTTGCGTAAAAGTGGCGGCGAACGAGCTTGAACATCGCTTCGTTTGCCTCGGTGCCCGAGTTGCAGAAAAGAGCGCGTGACAACCCCGTTCTTTCGCAAAGTTCGTCGGCGAGCAGGATGTTCTCTTCGTTGAAGAAATAGTTCGACGCGTGCATGAGGCGCCCGGCTTGTTCGGCAATGGCCGAGGCGAGCTTCGGGTGCGCGTGGCCGAGTGAGCAGACCGCCACGCCTGCAGCGAAATCGAGAAAACGGCGGCCCTCGACGTCGAAGAGCGATGAACCCTGCCCGCGCGCGAGCACGATCGGTGCAGGTTTGTAATTGGAATAAAGATGCTTTTTTGCGATCGCCAAAAGCTCCGCGCTCGTCTTCTTCTGCTGCATGAGGAAGGCGACTCTACCTGATGGACGCGGGACGTGCACGTCAGAGCGAGTTCGCCAGCCTGCTGCGCGAATCGATTCGTTCGCGACGGCTGTAGAACACGCTCTCAGGCGCGCGCGGCGACGAGGACGCGCGCGATCTCCGCGAAGCCCGCGCCGCGCTCGCGCGAAGCGATCCAACGTGGAGGCAGAGGAAGCCTTCGCACGTGCGTGCGCACGTTGGCGACGCCGAAGGTCACCCGAAAAGCTGAAAAACAAGCCGCATCGTTGCCGCTGTCGCCCACGAAGGCAAAGCGCCCGAGTGCGCGACCGGGATCTTCGCCGAGCCTCGTGCGCAAGAAGCGAACGGTCCCCGAAGCTTTGTCGTCGCGTTCGAAGCTTGCGTGCAGGTGCACCGACGAGCGCGTCGTGCGCGCGCCGGCCGACACGATCTCGCGTTCGAGCGCACGGATGGTATCGGCGTCGAGCGCGTCGCGCTCACCGATGTCCCAGGCCACGTCCGACCTGCGCGCGTGGTTGTCGTCGGCAAGACGCGCGGCCGGCACGGCCCGCGCGATGGCCCTCACGAGCGACGCGAGGCGCTCTTTTCGCGCCGCGATTTCATCCGGTGCGCCGTCCTCGTCTACGCTCACGCCAGATCCATCGCGCACGACGTGCACCGCGCCGTTCTCGGTAACGGCACCTTCGACGGGCCACTGCCGCGCGATGACTTCGCCCCAACCGCTCGGGCGGCCCGTGACGGCGACGAGTACGAAGCCTGCACCATGCAACGACCAGATCGCGTCGTACGCCTCGCGCGTGAGCACGCCGTGCGACAACACCGTGTCGTCGAGATCGAAGAGCACGCCGCGCAGATCACGGAGCGGCTCGGGCGAGATCTCGGAGAGCGGTCTCATCGTCCTCAACCGTGATCGTGATCGGGCGGCGTGAAGGGCTTGGCCCCGCGCGGCAAGGCTCGCGCGATGAGCGCCTTCAAGTAGAGTCCCTCGCCGAAGGCCGCGGGCACCGGGTGATCGATGCCTTGAAAGGCTCGCTCCATCACGATCGCATCGACGTTCGCGCGCACCGCGCCTGTCGCAAGCGCCCGCGTCAGCGCCGCGAGGTCGACCGCCGCCGAGCACGAACACATGACGAGCAAGCCACCCGGTTTGACCGCGCGGCAACCGAGCTCGGCGAGTTTTGCATACATGAAGAGCGCGTTTTCGCGGGCGCTGCGTGAAGGCGCGAGCCTCGGCGGATCGATCACGACGAGGTCGAAGGAGGCGTGTGCATCTTGCAACACACGTCGCGCATCGCCACGCTCGAAATGCATGACGGTGTGCAGTCCGTTGGCTTTCGCACAATCGGCGCCGACCTCCACCGCGACCGCATTCTCGTCGATGCAAATGACTTCCGCCGCGCCACCGCGCGCGGCCGCGAGACCGAAGGAGCCGACGTACGAGTAGGCGTCGAGCACTCGCTTGCCTTTGGCAAGCATCTCGACACGGCCGCGCAGCTCGCGTTGATCGAAATAGAAGCCTGTCTTCTGACCGAGATCGAACGGAATGCTGTACGTGATCCCGCGTTCGTTGAACGACATCGAGGTGATTGGCTCGCCGCGTACGACGCCGCGTGCGGCCGTGAAGTTTTCGAGCTTCGCCGCGCTGATCGGTGTGCGATCTACGATGGCACGCGGCTGGAACACCTGTCCGAGCGCCTCGAAGACGAGGGCCTCGCGCTCCTTCATGCCGAAGGTGAGAAACTGCACGACGAGCACGTCGCCTGCGCGATCGACGATGAGACCTGGGAGACCGTCGCCTTCGGCGTGCACGACGCGGTAACCCGTTGTCTCGGGCGAAGTACCGACGCCGAACGCAGTGCGGGCTACAAATGCGCGTTTGAACCGTTCGCGAAAGAAGGCGGTGTCGAGCGCGGTTGTCTCGTCGCGAACGAGCAAGCGTACGGGGATGGCGGAGCCCGGTGAGTAGAAGCCACGTCCGAGGAAGTTGCCGCGCGGGTCGACGACGCTTACTTCCGCGCCGCGGGTTGCGCCACCTTCGACGCGCTCGATCGCTTGCGCGTACACCCATGGGTGCCCAGCCCACACCGGCTGCACGTGACCAGGCTTGAGACGGACGATTGCCACGAGCCTCTATTAACATGAGCGGTTTGCAGAGTCGCGTAGCGTTCACGGTGTGGCGGTGTGCCGTCGTTACCGAGCGCCGTGGAACGGTCTGCAGACGCGCCGTAAAGATACGCGAATGTCAGGAAGATCCCTGGCACTTGCGTTGCTCTCGGCGCATACTTGACGAGGTCTTTGCCGGGCGTGTCCCGGCGTGCTCGTCTTGGAGGCCCGTCGTCACTATGAATAACTCGTTCCTGCAGAACGCAGTCAAGAAGTTCCTCGTCTCGCTCCCCGTCGCATGCGTGTTCACGCTGCCGGCGATGGCCCACGCGGACGAAAATACGAATTGTCCACCGGGAAGTTGGTTTTGCGGCGACACCCCGCCGCCGCCGCCCGCCGGCCAGAATCTCCAACCCTTGCCGGCAAACGATGGGCCGTCCCAAAAAGCCGCGGAGCCCAGAGCCTTCGCATCGCCACCCCCGCCGCCTCCGCCTCCGCCGCCACCCCCGCCGGTCGTCATCTATCAGCAGGCCCCCCCCCCTCCTCCCACCGCGGTTGTCGTCCAGCCGCGTCGGCCACCCCCGCCGTATTATTACGTGCCGAGGCGACCGCCGCCGCCGACCGAGTGGGGCCTGAATCTGCACGTTGGTGGTCTCTTGCATCTCATGACTGGCGACGACCACGACGACAGCGGGATGGGGCTTGCGGGCGTTGGCTTGCGTTTCCGTCCGGTGCCCATTTTTGCTCTTGAAGCAGATCTCGATTTTACCGGAGGTCGCGACTACAACGATTTCCGTCGATACGAGACGGGGTTGTCTCTCAACGGCCTGATCTTCCTCAATCCGCGTGACATGACGCAGGTTTATCTCGTTGGCGGTTTTGGTTGGTCGAATGCGCGAGTCACCGACGATCGAACATCGCCTTATATGGATTATCAATACAGGTATAATTACTTTGGTGTTCAGGGTGGGATAGGTCTTGAGTTCCGGCTCTCCCGAATCGTTGCATTGAATGTCGACGTTCGCGGCATTTACCGCGGTCGCGTCGACAGTGATCGCAACACTCACCCCGAGGTCGATAGTAATGGGCGGACCATCAACTCGTCGGGTGCCGGCGTACTGCAGGGCGGCCTCACGTTCTATTGGTGATTGAGAGCGTGTTCGCCAGCCGTCGCGAGCGAATCGAGGCTAGCCCGGATCATTCATGACGCGATTGCGGTAGAAGGCCGAGACCGCAGCGAGAAGGGCGCACGCCGTACCGCAGGACCGAGGCGTACTGTACGTACGCCGCAGGTCCGAGGAGCGCCGTAC
>WQYX01000011.1 GCA_009781005.1 Polyangiaceae bacterium
AGACGGGCCGATCCTCTTGCTGCGAAGGGCGTACGGCGCTTCTCGGACCTGCGGCGTACGTACAAGTACGCCTCGGTCCTGCGATGCGGCGTGCGCCCTTCTCGCTGCGGTCTCGGCCGTCTGTAGAAATCGCGTCATGAATTATCCGGGCTAGCCTCGATTCGCTCGCAACGGCTGGTAAACACGCTCTTAGAAGCCGACTTCTTCGGGACGCACAGCCCCACCCGCGTTCTGTGTTGGCGGCTTAGCCGATGCGGAAGTTACTGGGGGCGTCACTCGACCGCCTCTCCGGGCGCCGCGCACACCCACCGCGCGTGCTGGCGCGATTGGGAGGGAAGCATCCGCGACGGCGGCGATGGACGCATCTGGTGAATCTGCAGCAACCGAAGCTTCGGATTCTTGCGTGGACGCTGCGGGCACCGCGGATGCGGGAGCTGCAGGCGCGCCCGGTTCAACAGCGGGCACGATCACGGACGACGCAGGAGCACCCGATGCAGTCGCATTCGGAATGTCATTCGCAGCGTGCAGAAGTCGCCCCCTCAACGCGAACGCCGCACCACCGATGGCAGTCAAGACAACTGCTGCAAGGACGAACGGCAAGACCACGTGCCGTTTGGGTGGCAACGCAAGCGAGTCGCTCGAGATCACCCCCGCTGTGGATGTGCGCGCGTTCGTCAGATCGTTTCCGACGTTCTCCGTACCAGCGCTCCGGAGCGTCTTGATTGGACTGCGGTTCTGCGCGTGCAACGGTTGCACATTCGAGGACCGCAACGTGCTCTGTTCGGGAGTGGACGCCGCGAGCGCTGAATCCACGAGGGTTCCATGAGGCGCGAGCAGCGCCGTTCGACGCACGGGCGGCGTTGTGCGCGTGGAGACATTGCGATCGACGAGGTACGGGGCCGGCTCGACTGGCTTGAGAAGTGCCGTTCCGCCTTTACGGCGAGCTTCAGGTGTTCCGCCAACCGTGGGTGCGTACGCATCACGCCGGGTGCTGGCCTCTGGATCGAACATCGTGTCACTCATGCCGGACGTGTTCGGCACTCCGTCCGCACTGGCCCCACCGGGCGGCGTCACGACATGATGAAGCTCCCCAGAAGCAAGAGCGTCGGTCGCAGTGCTGGCATCCAAAAGGCTGCCCGGTGAAGAGAGACGCGCGTTCTGCGCAAGTGGGAGGATGTCGACTGCGGTAGCCGAACGCGAACGGGCGTCGTACCCGTGACTTGCGCGCCGAAGTTCGCTCACGATGCTGAAGCAGTCGCGCGGACGATCCGACGGCCTCTTTGCGAGCATGCTCATCACGAGCCGTTCGACGGAGGAAGGCACGTCGACGAAGCGAGAGAGAGGCGGCGGGGGGCACTGCGCGTGCGCAGCCCCGACGGCGTACGCATCGCCTGCGTCGTCGAACGGACCGTGCCCGCAGAGCATTTCGTAAAAAACAGCGCCGAAGGAATAGATATCCGTGACGGGGAGGATATCGCCGCCCATGATCTGTTCGGGCGAGGCATAACGCAACGTGCCAATGAATTTGCCCTGCGTGTAACAAGACTTCTGATCGAGCAGGCGCACGATCCCGAAGTCGAGCAGCTTCGTGATCATGGTGCCGTTGACGTTGCGGTGAAGAAAGATGTTCTCAGGCTTTACGTCGCGGTGGATGACGCCGTTTTCGTGCGCGCACTGGAGTGCATCGAGGACGCCTATCGCAACATGACAAGCGTCCGGAAATACGAACAAACCAATCTTCTGGAGAGTGACGCGGAGGTTCTGCCCATTGAGCCGCTCCATCACGAAATACGGCACGCTCACTTCCTCGCGCGTTACACCCGCGGTGATGATGTCGACGATGTTCGGGTGCTGAAGCTTGCCGAGCGTGCGTGCCTCGGCCTCCATTCGGCGCGTGAGATCATGGCGCGAGATGAGTTGCGGATGCAGCGTCTTGACGACGTATCGCTTGCCGACGGAGACATCCTCGACCTCGTAAACGCTTCCCATCCCCCCGGTCGCCAGATGACGTACGATGCGATAAACAGTACCGGGAAGCTGTGCGCCAGGTGGATACTGGGCGACAAGCACGACGCACACTGTGCAGCATTGCCACGCCGCCGTCCAGGCCTTCAGATCTGCGTCGCCCGCCTTCGTTGCTCGGCCTCCCCCCGTACTCCAGTACGCCTCCGGCCTCGCCGCCTCGGCGGGCTCGCATCTCTTCGGCCGGTCCCCGTCCTGCGGGCCCGCTCAAGGCTTCGCAGTGCGGCGGTCCGCCTCGGTGCGGTACCAATCAATCGTGGCCGCGAGGCCATCTTGGAGCGAGGTTCTTGCAATGGGGCCAATGAGCGACTCGGCTTTCGCGACACTTGCGCAATGCCGGCGGACATCTGCCGGTCGGGTAGGCGTGTGTGTGACAGGGCCGCGGTATTCCATGATCTCGCAAATGCCATCGACGATCGAGCGAATGGTCGTTTCCCGACCCGATCCCAGATTGACGACATCGCCTTTCGGCAGATCGTGTTCGACGACCCTGAGCAGCGCGCCGACCGTATCGAACACGTAGATGAAGTCGCGTGTCTGCTCACCATCGCCCTCGAGGACAGGCGGCTCCCCCCGAAGAATGCGCCTCACCGTGAGCGGAATCACCGCCGCAAAGGCCTGATCATTTTGACGAGGACCGTAGTTATTGAACGGCCTCACGATGGTTGCGTCCGCACCGAACATGCGAACGAAAGACATGAGCGCGAGATCCGCGGCGGCTTTGCCGGCCGCATACGTGGTCTCGGCAAGAAGCGGATGAGACTCCGTCATGGGCACCGTCTGCGCCGTTCCGTACACCTCCGAACTCGAAAGATGTACGAGCTTGCCAAATGCACCTTTGCGTTGGAGCTCGAGACACGTCAGCGCAAGCTGTGGATTGACATCGAATGCGCCAACAGGATTGAAGAACGAATACGCGAGCGCTTTCGTTGCAAGATTGAAGACGATATCCGGCTTTTCATCGTTGCATACCGCACCCATGACATGAAAATTGGACGCGTCATCGCGATAGATCTTGAGGCGCCCCTCATGGGAAGACCGCGCACCCTCGAGGTTCTTGTCTTTGCCGAGGAAGAAGTTGTCCACCACGGCAACACGCGCTGCCCCCTTGGCAAGCAACGCATCCACCAAATGACTTCCAATGAAGCCGGCTCCCCCCGTCACGAGGAAGCGTCCGTTCCGAATCCTTGTCATGCTGTCTTCACCGCGCACACAGTCGTGTGATCTTCACCTGATTTGATGAGGTCGAGTGCAACGCGCACTGCGGCCAACGCGTCCTGTCCCGAGACAGGAGACGACGCGCCCGACGTGAGTGCGCCGACGAAGGCCTCGTGCTCGGCCCTCAAAGGTTCCTTCTTTGCGATGTACGTTCTCGTCACGTCACCCTCCACGGCGCCAGAAAAATTCGTGGCTGGGGTCCATGTATCATTCACGCGACCATTCTTGAACCATGAGACTTCTTGGGTGAGGTAGTCCGCGACGAGCATCCCACCTTCGCCGACCACCCAGAGCTCGCGCAACTTCTTGGGACTGAGCCAATTCACGTCGAGAACGCCGACCACGCCATTGCCAAAACGCAAGAGGCCCGAGAGCATATCCTCACAAGACCGATGCGCCTTGCGTGCTGTCTCGGCATATGCACGCACGACGCGCGAACCCGTCACGAAGTGCATCACGTCGATATCGTGAGTTGCCAGATCGAGAATGACGCCGATGTCGCGTGCTTGGAAGGGACTCAAACGACGCGCGTGAATCTGGAAAACATCTCCGAGAGCACGGTCTCCTATCAAACGGCGGATCTCCTGCACTGCCGGATTGAAACGCTCGACCTGACCAACCATGAGAAGCACACGGGACTCGGCGGCTGCGCGAATCATTCGTTCGGCCTCGTCGACACGTTTTGCAATTGGCTTCTCCACGAGGACATGGATCTTGCGGCTCAGGACGTCGCAGGCAATTCTGCAATGTAGGTCCGTGGGCGCCGCCACAACCGCGTAATCCGGATGCAGGACGTCAAGCATTCCACGATAATCCTCGAAGATCCGGACACCTTCCGGGAGATGGAATGCCCTCCGACTCTGTTCACTCGGATCTGCAACACCAACGAGAGATACACCCGGCAGATCGGAGAGCACGCGGGCATGGTTGCGCCCCATGTTCCCGAGGCCGATCACACAAGCTCTGATATCCTCCATTGTTATGTTCGCGCGCTGAGGATCGCGCGAATGCGGTCTGCATCGAGGCCGGAAGCACGCCTGCGAAGACGCTCGAGAAGCTCTTCACGGTCGGGCGGCGGAACGAGGGAGTGATCTTTCGCGGGGGGTTCCTCGCTCATTGGCGGCGGCACGCTCGACGCGACGCGCAGAGGGACCATCGACGGGGGCGGTATGGTTTTGGGACGCGCAAGCATTGGCGGAGGACTCGAGATGGGTTTCGCGCCTCGAAGGACTTGCGCGCGATCTCGAATGGCCTGCATGCGATCGACGAGCGCCTTCGAACGCAAATCGAGTCGCGTGAAACGCAACGTGAGCCCGGGCTCTCTGCGAAATGCACTCTCGCCGTGAGACAGTACGCGGCCCTCTCCGCGAAGAAGCATGGCTCCATTCGCGAGCACCATCTCGAACCGGAGGATGGTGCCCACGGGACGCGCGCGCGCACCAAGGAGGATCACACTCGTCTTGCCCACGGTCTCGAGTTCGTTTTCGATGAATGCTTCTTCGGAGTCGTATGGTCTGACGATACGAACCGCGACGGGCATTCGTGCGTTCTCTACCACGATCGAGTCGTACCATTGTTCGATCGCTTTCGCCCGCTCTTGCCGCATGGTATCGGCGCGCGCATGCAGCGCATTCTCATCGTCGGCGGCGGAGCGCGCGAGCACGCTCTTGCGCTTGCCCTCTCCGCGCACGAACTCATCGTCGCGCCCGGAAATGCAGGGACGGCCGCGCTCGGACACAACGTCGAGGTGTCGGCCACGGACGTCGGCGCGCTCGTCGACCTCGCCGTGCACGAGAAGATCGATCTCGTCGTCATCGGCCCCGAGGCACCCCTGACTCTCGGCCTCGTCGACGCCCTGCAGGAGCGAGGCATCCGCGCTTTCGGTCCGTCGAAGGCGGCTTCTCGCCTCGAGGGCTCGAAGGCGTTCATGAAAAATTTCCTCGCGCGCCACCAGATCCCGACCGCGCCGTTCGCCGTGTTCGACGACGCTGCCAAAGCAAAGGCCCATGCTCGCGCATCATGGGATTCTGGCAAGCCCGTGGTCGTCAAGGCCGACGGACTTTGCGCAGGAAAGGGCGTCGTCGTCGCATCGAGCTGCGAAGAAGCCTGCCTCGCCATCGATCAGATGATCACCGAAGGTAAACTCGGCGACGCGGGACGCACCATCGTGCTCGAAGAACTCTTGCCGGGGGAAGAGGCAAGCTTTCATGTCGTATGCGACGGCTCGCGAGCCGTGGCTCTCGTCGCTGCGCAAGATCACAAGCGGGTGAACGACGGCGATCGCGGTCCGAACACGGGCGGCATGGGCGCGTATGCGCCGGCGCCAGTGGTCACCGCGGAGGTGCACGCTACGGTCATGCGCGCGGTGGTCGAGCCCACCTTGCGCGGGATGCAACGAGAAGGTTGCCCATTCCGCGGCGTGCTCTTCGTCGGCTTGATGATCGAAAACGGCCGCCCCAAGGTTCTCGAATTCAACGTGCGCTTCGGCGATCCTGAAACGACCGTGCTCGTGCCCATGCTCGACGGCGATTGGTTCTCGTTGCTCGACGGATCGGCACGAGGCAACCTCGGGGTTGCGTCCTTCGGGACCAAGTCCGGTGCGGCGCTCGCCGTCGTGATGGCGGCGGAAGGATACCCCGGCAAGCCCGCATCGGGGGATCGCATCGACGGGCTCGATGCGCCGGCGCCCGCAGGCGTCACCGTGTTTCACGCGGGCACGAAGAGGGTGGGCACGGACGTCGTCACTGCCGGTGGACGCGTGCTCACCGTCTCAGCGTACGCAGACTCATTTCACGCGGCTCGCGATCTCGCGTATGCCGAAGTCGGACGCATTCGCTTCCGTGGCGAGCATCACCGATCCGACATCGGCTACCACGCTATGCAGCACCGCCGCGAATGACCCGCTTTCGATTCGCAATGAATGGCTGGGGCGTGTCTTCCAACCGTTGCGAGCGACACGAGGTCGAGGCTTTTTCCGAGGAGCGCGCGGAGCGTACTTGAAGTACGTGAGCACGCACCGCAGGAAAAAACGAAGAGATCGTGGCGCGCAGCAGGTTGGCAGACACGCCCTGCGATGGCATGGTGCGCCATCCCCATGGCCGAAATCGCCCCGCTCACCCCGCTCCGTTACAACCTCTCACGCCTCGGAGCTGCCGGACTCGGCAACGTCGTTGCGCCTCCCTACGACGTCATCGATGGCGCGCAACGCCGCGAGCTTGCCTCGCGCGATCCGCACAACATCGTGAAACTCATCCTCCCCGAAGGCGAAGGCGACGCGAAGTACGCAAACGCCAAGGAGCTCTTTTTGTCATGGCGCAAGGAAGGCATGCTCGTGCGCGACGACGAACCCGCATTTTATCGCTACGACCAAACCTTCACGCCGCCGGGCGGCGGCTCGCCCATCACACGACGAGGCTTCCTCGGTCTCGTCAAACTCGTCCCCCTCGACCGAGGCATCGTGCTTCCTCATGAGCGCACGCTCTCCGGACCGAAGGAAGATCGCCTCAAGCTTTTCCGCGCAACACGCACGAATCTGTCGCCCGGCTTCATGCTCTACCGCGATCCACAAAAGTCGCTCGACTCCGCGCTCGGCCGTGCAACCGAGCTCGCCTCGTTCGAAACATCGGATGGCATTCGCCATGCGGTCGCGAAAATCAAAGGTCCCGACGCCATCGCCGCCATCGTCGCGTGCGTGAAAAAATCGTCGTTGCTCATTGCCGACGGCCACCATCGTTATGAAACCGCGCTCCGCTATTGCCAAGAAGCAGAAACCGCGGCGGGCGATCCGTCGCCTGCGAATGCCGAATATGGATACTTTATGGTGTTTCTCACGAATGGCGACGATCCGAATCTCGTCGTCTTTCCGACGCATCGCCACATCCATTCGCTAAAAAAATTCGATTTCAACGAGCTCTGTTCGGGCGCGGAAGCTCTGTTCGACGCGACGCCCCTGCCACGCGGCGCGGCCGCCAGCACGCTTCTCGCCGCGCTCGCTCTGTCAGGCAAAAAGCAACCGAGTCTCGTGGTGTGCACGGGCGATGGTCGAGCGGCATTGTTCGCGCTGAAGGCCGACGTCGATCTCGCGCGTCACCCGATCCTCGGGAAGAAACCCGAAGTGCTTCGGCGCACCGACGTTGCGCTTCTTCACATGGGGATCCTCGAGCCGGTGCTCGGCATCACCCCGGAGGCGCAGGCCGCGAAAACGAACATTTGGTACCCGCAGGATGCAACCAAAGCGTTGCATGAACTGCGCAGCGGTTCTGGAGCCGACAAGGCCGGCCAGGCCCTTTTCCTTATGAATGCAACGCCGGTGGCCCAAGTTCGAAGCGTTGCAGAGACGGGCGAAGTGATGCCTCAGAAGAGCACGTTCTTTTACCCGAAAGTCATGACTGGGCTCGCCATCCACACACTCGAGCCCCAACGCGTCGTTGCCACCGCACTTCGGTAAGGCACCCGAGGACGAGCTCGACGGAACTTCGTTGACGCAGTTGGCGTGCGGGCTTCCCCGTCCGTGACTAGCATTGAGATACACCACGTCTCGTTGCTCGAGAAAACCCTAGTAAGTGCCCTCGAGTTCGAGATACACGAGCCATTGCAAATGTGATTTGTGGCTTCGATTCAGCGAGGCCGCCTTACGAGGTAAACGAGCCATGACGGAAAAGAAGGGCCCCTCACGCGAAAAGGAAGAGGATACCGTGCAGTTCGGCGACGAGCTCCCGGTACTTCCCATCCGCAACGCGGTGCTGTTCCCCGGCGCGGTAGCACCGTTCGACGTGGGCCGCGAAAAGTCGGTCGCGCTCGTCGAGGACGTGGACAATTTTCCATCTCCGGTCATTGCGATCTTCGCACAGAGAGATCCCGCGACGGACGATCCCGGGGCAGAAGACCTTCACCGTGTCGGCTGCGCCGCGCGCGTGCTCAAGGCCCTCAAACACAGCTCGGGGAACTACTCGCTCATACTCCAGGGGCTCACGCGCATTCGGCTGGAAGAAGTGTCGCGGACTGCGCCGTATCTCAAGGCGAAGGTGCAAAAGCTTGCAGAGTCGAGCGCCGAGGACGACGAAGCCGAAGCCCTCAGCATGAGCCTGCGCGACATCGCGAAACAGGTCATTCAGTTGATGCCGGAGCTGCCGCGGGAAGCTGGCTCGCTCATCGATTCGATTCAAGCGCCAGGCGCGCTTGCAGACCTCGTTGCGGCAAACCTCGACGCGCCCGTGGAAGAGAAGGCGCAGCTCCTGGAGACGGTGGACGCGAAAGACCGCATTCGCAAAGTGCTTCGGCTGCTCACGCGCCAGCTCGAGATATTGAAAATGCGCGAGCGCATCAACTCCCAGATTAAGGAGGAGATGGGCAAAAACCAACGCGAGTACGTGCTCCGCCAGCAACTCAAGGCCATCAAAGAGGAGCTCGGCGAGGACGAAGGAGATCAGGGTGATCTCGACGGCCTCGAGGAACGTATCGCGAAGGCGCAGTTGCCGAACGAAGCCGAATCGGTTGCAAAAAAGCAGCTCAAACGCCTTCGCAACATGCAGGTCGGATCGGCCGAGTACACCGTCGTCCGCACGTACCTCGACTGGATTCTCGATCTGCCCTGGCACAACTCCACAGTCGACAATCTCGATATCGCGCAAGTTCGTAAGGTCTTGGATGAGGACCACTACGGTCTCGAGAAAGTCAAAAAACGCATTCTCGAATACCTCGCTGTCCGTAAGTTGAAAAAGGACAAGAAGGGACCCATTCTTTGCCTCATCGGACCTCCCGGTGTCGGTAAAACGTCGCTCGGCCGGAGCGTTGCGCGCGCCCTCGGTCGCAAGTTCCATCGCATCTCGCTCGGTGGCGTCCACGACGAAGCCGCCATTCGCGGCCACCGCCGCACGTACGTTGGCGCGCTGCCCGGGCAGATCATTCAAGGCATGAAGAAGGTCGGCACCACGAACCCGATCTTCATGCTCGATGAGATCGACAAGATTGGCCACGACTTCCGCGGCGATCCCGCGGCCGCCTTACTCGAAGTCTTGGATCCCGAACAGAACAACACGTTTGCCGACCACTACCTCGAAATCCCGTTCGAC
Organism: Polyangiaceae bacterium; assembly: GCA_009781005.1. Classification (GTDB taxonomy): domain Bacteria; phylum Myxococcota_A; class Polyangia; order Polyangiales; family Polyangiaceae; genus Labilithrix. Next base: position 9,312 of record WQYX01000011.1, read on the forward strand.
CTGTCGGCCGTCATGTTCATCGCGAACGCGAACATTGCGGATCCCATTCCGCCTCCGCTCCGCGACCGCATGGAGATCCTCGAGCTGCCCGGATACACGCGCAACGAAAAGCTCGCCATCGCACGCCGGCACCTCATCCCCAAACAGATCGACGAACACGGCATCTCGAAAACGCAGCTCGTCTTCGACGACAAGGCGGTCGACGTCATCATCGACCACTACACGCGCGAAGCCGGTGTTCGTACGCTCGAGCGCCAGATTGCCAGCGTCATCCGCGGCGTAGCGGTGAAGATCGCCGAGGGCAATACCGAAGACCGCCGCATCGAGACCGAAGACGACGTACGCGAGTTTCTTGGCGCGCCACGCTACACGAGCGAGGTGGCTGAGCGCACCGAAGAGGCGGGCGTTGCAACGGGTCTTGCCTGGACGAGCGTGGGCGGCGAGATCCTTTTCATCGAAGCCACACGCATGTATGGTACAGGCAAATTGCAGCTCACCGGCCAGCTTGGTGATGTCATGAAGGAGTCCGCGCAAGCCGCTCTTTCGTATGTCCGCACGAATTCGGAGAGATTCGGTATCTCGAGAGATTTTCTCGAAAAGAGCGATATTCACATTCACATTCCGGCCGGCGCCATGCCGAAGGATGGCCCGAGCGCCGGCGTCACGATGTTCACGGCCCTCGTTTCCATGCTGACGGGGATTCGCGTCCGCCACGACGTGGCCATGACGGGCGAGATCACGCTCCGAGGACGCGTTTTACCCATTGGCGGGCTCAAGGAAAAAGTGCTCGCAGCGCACCGCGCAGGCATCAAGCGCGTGCTCATCCCCGAGAGGAACAAAGCGGATCTCGACGAGATACCAACCGAGATCAAAAACGATCTCGAGTTCGTCGTCGTCAGCAAGATGGACCAAGTGCTGGAGGCAGCGCTCGAGGCACCTTTGGCCCCGAAACCGGCCGAGGGCACAACCGCCGCAGCAACAAATTAGTAGTTTCCATTCGGAAACGAACCGCCGTCGATGCGAGGACCAACGCTAGCGTCAGGACGCGCTGCGGGTTATGACACGCGTTCCCACATGATTCGCATAGGGCTTCTTGGTTGCGGCACGGTTGGAGGCGGCGTCGTTCAACTTCTTCACACGAACGCGGCCTACCTTGAGGCACGCATGGGCGCGCCCTTCGAGATTGCACGGGTGCTCGTGCTCGATCCCTCGGTGGTGACCCTGAAGGAGCTCGATCGAAGCTGCCTCACGACCGACGCCGAACGCGTCATCGGCGATCCGTCGATCGACGTGGTTGTCGAGGTCATGGGCGGCGTCAATCCGACACGAGACTATGTGGGTCGCGCGATCGCCGCGGGCAAGCAGGTCGTCACGGCCAACAAGGCGCTGCTTGCGCGTCATGGCGCCGAGTTGCTCGACCGCGCGCATGAGCACGGCGTGGACATGGCGTTCGAGGCCGCGGTCGGCGGCGGGATCCCGATCATCCGCGTGGTGCGCGATGCGCTCGCGGGCGACACGATCTCGAGTCTGTCAGGGATCGTCAACGGGACGTCAAACTACATTCTCACGCGCATGCAGGCAGACGGTCTGCCCTTCGAAGCAGCGTTGAAAGAAGCGCAACAAAAAGGTTACGCCGAAGCCGATCCGACGCTCGATGTTGGGGGAGGCGATGCCGCGCACAAGCTCGTCGTGCTCGCCATGCTTGCGTTCGGTGCGCGGCTCGATGGCGTTTCCATCCTGACCGAAGGGATCGACACGGTCGAACCCGTGGATCACTCCTTTGCCGATCGCTTTGGATTCGTCGTGAAGCTTTTGGCGATCGCAAAGGAGCATGGCAACAAACTCGAATTGCGCGTCCACCCGACGCTCGTCGAGCATGATGCACCGCTCGCAAGCATTCACGGCGTCTTGAACGCGATCGCCGTCGAAGGGCGCGCGCTCGGTCCGTGCATACTATCGGGGCGCGGGGCCGGGGCACTACCTACGGCGGTCTCTGTCGTGGGAGATCTCGTCGATGTCGCAATTGCCAAACGAAACGGCACGGCCGGCCAGCGCACGCGCGCGATTCGCCTCGCAAAGCGGGAGCTTTTGCCAACTGCAGATATCGAATCACGTTACTATTTCAGATTTAGCGTATTCGATCGACCCGGCGTTCTTTCGAAGATCACGGGCACACTTGGCGAGCGGGGAGTGTCGATTGAGCAAATGGTGCAAAACGGACGCGGCAATTCCGATGTGCCCGTCGACGTCGTCATCCTGACACACGAATCGAAAGAAGCCGCGGTGCAAGGCGCACTCGAGGTGATTGGCAAAAGCGACTACGTCGCAAAGCCCCCACGGATGATTCGCGTGCACGGCTGACCGCTTTCTATAAGTCGATTTGTTCGGCCGAATCGACAGGACTTCCAAGGAACCGCGATGCGGTTTGTTCGAAGCTCTTTGGTAAATCCGTCACGAGAAGACGCGTTGTGCCGAGAGCGCTGTCTTCGCGGAGCAGATCTCTCGACTCGAGAAAACCAGCGACCTCGCTCGCCACGGCGTGCGCGCTGTCGATGATCTCGACATGATTCCCGATCATGGCCCGCGCTTCTTCTTGAATGACATCGAAGAGCAAGGGGTAGTGCGTGCAACCGAGGATGATGACGTCGACTCCTGCGCACGCGAGTGGTTCGAGGTAGCGGCGCGCGGCAAGGCGAGGAACCTCTCCGGTTGTCCAGCCTTCTTCGGCTAGCGGCACGAGCAGCGGCGCGGCCTGACCGATCGTCTCGACGCGCGTGGAGCAGGCGGCGATGGCGCGCACGTAGGCGCCGGACGACGTGGTGCCGGCCGTGGCAAGGACGCCGACCTTGAAGACGCGCGTGGCGGACGCGGCGGCGCGCGCTCCGGGTTCGATGACGCCGAGGACCGGCAGATCGAGATCCACGCGCAAGCGCTCGAGCGCCACTGCGCTCACGGTGTTGCACGCGACGATGATGGCTTTGACACCGTGCGCCACGAGATGGTTCGCGCAGCCCATGGCATAGCGCACGACCGTGGACGCGCTGCGCGTGCCGTACGGAACGCGTGCGGTGTCACCAAGGTAGACGATGTCTTCGTGCCCGAGGACTTTGCGCAGCTCGCGCACCACCGTAAGGCCGCCAAGCCCCGAGTCGAAGACGCCGAGCGGCGCTTGGTGATCGTGTTTCATGGGCGCGACGAAAGCGCGTCGCTCGGCGTGTGGTTTCCGCCGGTAAGCAGCAGATCGAGCACCGCCATGCGCACGGCGACACCCGCCTCGACCTGATCGAGAATGACGCTCTTGTTGCCGTCGGCAACGTGCGGATCGAGTTCGACGCCGCGGTTGATCGGGCCCGGATGCATGACGATGGCATCGGGCTTCGCTTTCGCGAGCGCGACGGGGCCGAGGCCGTACGTGCGCGAGTACTCGCGCGTGGTGGACATCATGGCGCCGGCGAGGCGCTCGTTCTGGATGCGAAGCATCATCACGACGTCGGCATCACGTACGGCGTCCTCGAAGCGAGGCATCACGCGGACCGTGGGACCGAGCGTCTCGGCGTGCGCGGGGAGCATGGTGCGAGGCGCGGTGAGACGAACCATGGCGCCCTTTCTGCCGAGAAGAATGGCGTTCGAGCGCGCAACGCGAGAGTGTGCAATATCCCCGCAAATAGCGACGACGAGTCCTTCGAGGCGCCCCTTGCTGCGGCGGATCGTAAATGCGTCGAGCAGCGCCTGCGTGGGATGCTCGTGCGCGCCGTCACCCGCGTTGATGATGGAGGCCCGTATGCGTGAAGCGAGGAAGTCGATCGCCCCGGAACTCGCGTGGCGGACAACGAGCGCGTCGGCGCGCATCGCTTCGAGGTTCTTCGCCGTGTCGAGGAGGGTCTCGCCTTTGGTGACGCTCGAGCCCGACGAGCTGACGTTCACGACGTCGGCACCGAGGCGCTTACCAGCAGCTTCGAACGAAGTGCGCGTGCGGGTCGACGCTTCGAAGAAAACGTTGATGATGGTGCGTCCTTTGAGAACGGTCGACTTCTTCTCTGTCCTGCGACAGAGGGCGTGCCACGTCTCCGCGCGGTCCAAAACCGCGTCGATGTCCGCCGCTGACAGCGACTCGACGCCGAGCAAATGACGGTGCGTCCACATTGCGGGGCACCGCCTACCACGCGGCGCTCCGGACAGCTACGGAGTCACCTGCAACACCGCGCCCGCAACGCCACTGGGGCCGTTGTTCACACCGGGTTTTCCGCCCGCTCCCTTCACTCCCGCGGAACCCGACGTGATGCGTGTGGCGGCGTTGTGCGCTGGCTCCACGTCGCCAATCCACAGAACGCCCGCCGAGACGCCTCCCGCTCCACCAGCACTCGCGCCACCATTGCCGCCTTCGCCGCCACCCCCTCCTTGACAACCGCCATTGGCTCCCCCCGCTCCCCCATCGCTTCCCCATTGGTACGATTGACCTATAGCACCTACACCTCCGTTGCCCGCATTGCCCGCGCTGAGTGAAGAATCATCCAAGGTGACGGTGCTCCGGAAGGAAAGGAGCGCAATGCTTGCCCCTCCAGCTTGTGCTGCTCCTCCCCCAGCGCCTCCGCAGCCTCCGCAGCCTCCGCCGCCACCACCGCCGGTGGCGCCCGTAGAAGCGTTGTAGCTGCCGCCCCCACCGCCACCACCTTGCCCGGTACGCCCATCCTCGCCCGCTGCGCTTAGCGCTGGATGCCAACCCATGTTGTCAAGGCTTCCAAACGCCGCCGTCACCGTCCCAGCGGGCGGCGCCGCTGCCCCGACTCCATCCAGACCATCGTCGCCATGGGCCCCCCATTGTCCGCCGCCCGTGCCGGGAACGGCGCCCGTGCCACACGTTTGATTCGCGACGCCAGCCAGGCCACAGCAGTCCTCGAACGGAGTGCCGACGTCTCCGTTCGTCGCTGGCGATCCTCCATTGCCGCCATGGCCTCCCGTTGTAATGCTGTTGTTCGTGCATGCGCATGTTCGCGCGGTTCCGCCTGTCGAGCCTGATGCTGGGTTGCCGGACGGCGCGTTCGAGCCCGAGTAATTCGATCTCGTCTGCCCGTCTGCCCCGTCGTTCCCTTTGCCCGCGACGATCGCGCTTCGCTCAAATTTCACATTCGCGTTCGACACGAAGACCGCGATGCTCGACGCACCCGAAGTCGTGGCGTCTCGTGCATCGAACTCCATGTCTGAAATCGTGATGAGACTCGTGAAGTCTGCAATCTTCAGCGCGTAATCAGAATTTGGCGACTTCACAACGGTTTGGTTGCCTGCGTTGTACTGCCAGGACGTGCAGTCGAAGCCTCCGTAAATATCGCTAACAGAGATGGATCCATCGAGAACCACCTGCTCGGCATAGTTCCCGGCGCACACGTAGACATTCGGTTTGCCGCCAAGGAGGGTGAGTGCTTTGCCAATCGTTCGGACGGGTGCCTCCATGGTGCCGTCGTTGGCGTCACTGCCCATGTTGCTAACGAAAACCCCTTTGTCGTCCGTTGGAGGTTCATCATCGCCCGCATCGGAGATCGGTGGCGGCTGATACGGAATGTCGTATCCAGTGCAGGCTGCGGCAATCAACGCAAAGAAAACGAACCCGCGGATGCGACACATGGAAAACCTCCGTGGTCCCCCATGTCACCTGATTTCGGCTTGTTTCGCAAGGGGATCATAGGCATGCCGCGGTGTCGTGCAGTGTGCGCGCAGCTAATTTTATGTGCGCAGCTAATTTAAATATCGCTTGTCGGTCGGTGGCCGGTGATCATCGTCCGCGCCGCCTTTGACCACGCGAAGTGACGGTCCACCTCGCGATCGCGCTTTCGTCGTCCGCGTTCGCTCTGGGTGGAGGACGGATTCGATATCGAATCCACCCCCACTTCGCCGCCGGAGGAAGGCTAGCTTGATGCGAAGCCATGCGGCGCGGAAAGGAGATGGGGTACCGCCAAGCAGAACGCCCGCTGCAATGCCACCAAGCGGGGCAACCGCACCCTCTGGTGCACCCTGAAGAAACACAAGCGACAGGATGGCAAGGCCAATCGTCAACCAGTAAAGGGTGCGGCCGCTGATGGGCAGGAAGAAGAAGAGCCGGATCTGCCGGTGCCCGTTCTCCTTCCCCCATGCAATGGCCGTGGCCGCGATCGCCGCAAAGGGGCCAAACACGATGGGCGGATGAAAGATGGGATGCCCTCCCGGAAGGAGGAGCGTCACGAGCAGGACCGCAAGGTTGCCGAAGACGACGGCTGCGGCGAGAAAACGAAGAACGCGCGCGCCACCCCAGCGTCTTTCGAGATCCGTTGTGAGAAAGTACAAACCGACGAGCGACCAGAGCGCGTGACTGATACCCGTGGGCGAGGTGAGCAAACCAGACGTGAGCAGCGTCCACAGGCGGAGCAAATGCGACGGCTGGAACGCCAGCCACGCGAAGAGCGCCTCGCCGAGCGGCGGGCCAGGCACGTAATTGACAATCACCGCCCCGAGCACGCCGAGCACGGCAACCGCGATGAGCACGCCCTTCAAGGTGCGACCCGGCCGAGGAAACGACGCCGTCACGAACTCGCCCGGCTCTCTCATTCTTTTTCGACTCTAATTTCGCAGCCGCGCGCCGGCAAGGTGGCCCAAGGTCTAGGGAATGGGGACGCACGTAGCCGAGCTCACGAGCCCCGGGGTTGCCGGCGCCGAACACGTTGTTTGCGCAACTGGCGCACCCGCCAACATGAGCCCAACATCGAACGTGAAATTGCCGGGCGTGGGCGTCGAGAGCACGTACGGTGTTCCGCACGCGATATCGACGATTGAAATGACGTCGCTATCGATGCGCGCGCGAACGCGCACCGTATCGAAGTCTGAACCGCACGTCGCGAGCGTTCCATCCGCCATTGCAAATTGGTCGGTCGAAAGCTGAATGGTGGCCGGGGCCACCGCGGCATCCGCTTGCGAGTCGATCCCTGTCGTGCCGAGCGCGATCGGATTGCAGGATGCAAGCACTTGGACTTGGTCCGACTGTGTCGCGGTGCACGTTGCCGTCCACGTGGGATTGCCCGCAAGCCAGGTGCTATTCGCGGCCTCTGCGGCTGTTGGGTCTGACGTGCTCAACTGCGATCCGCCATTTGCCGCGTTCCAGGCGTCCGCGTTGAAGAGATAGAGGTAGAGTCCGAAGTTCGCATTGCCGTTCGGTCCGAGCGGCAGATTGAGGAATGTGATGTCTGAAAAGCAGTCGTAAACGTTCGCTGCGACGAACGTGCGCGCGGGCTCTGCGCCGCCCGCGTCGTTGTCCTGGAAGACAACGGCTCCGACCTTGAACACCTGCGAAACAGCGGTGCCGCAACCGCGCCCCGACGTCAGCGTCTCCGCGCGAATGACGATTCCGGTGATGACGATCGTTGCTGTGGAACTATTCGAGGTGCCGCATGCAACGGCCCCCATGACCGCGGTCACGACGAGAGCGGCAAGCATCGGAGCGAGCTTTCGAAGACGGCGCACGGCTGCTTCTTACACGACACCGGTCCGAAAAGCGCGTTTGACACCGCTTCACCCGCCGAATGATAACGGGGCATGGCTTTCGTTTCGTCCATCCGCATCGAGCTTCAAAACTCCGTGGTGCAGACGCCGCCGGCTGCGGCCCCTGCCCGGCTCGATCCCATGCAGCTCGTTCTTCAGGCGTCGATTCCGGTGAAGCTCGTGCTCGTCTTGCTCGTCGCATTTTCGATTCTCTGTTGGATCGTCATCGCGGCCAAGGCGCTGCACATCATGCGCGCGCGCACGGACTCCGAGAAGTTCATGAAGGCCTTCGATGCCGCCGGATCGCTCGACGCACTCGCGAAGCAAGGGCTCGCAGCATTTCGAGGATCACCCTTCGCACGCATCTTCGCGACGGGCTACGACGAGATGGTGCGCCTCACCCGCGGCGAGCGCGGCAAGCGACTCGACGATGCGCAGGGCACGCACGTCGAGAGCATCACGCGGCGCGCCGCTGCCGCCGAGATCACCCACCTCGAATCTTGGATGAGTCTTCTCGGCACCATTGGATCCACCGCGCCGTTCATCGGCCTCTTCGGCACCGTCTACGGCATCATGGATGCATTCCTCAGCATTGGAAACCAGCAGAGCGCGAACCTCCCGGTCGTCGCGCCAAAAATCGCCGAGGCGCTCATCGCCACCGCGATCGGTCTCGTCGCCGCCATCCCTGCGGTCATGGCGTTCAACTATTTCTCGCGTCGCGTGGGTGAGCTCGCCGACATCATGGACGCATTCGCCGCAGACGTTGCATCGCGCGCGAAACTCGGAGGCGTGTAGCCATGAGCATGGGTACGAGCGGCGGCGCAAGGAGTCGTCGCCGCACGGGCGGCATGAACGACATCAACGTGACGCCGCTCATCGACGTCATGCTCGTCTTGCTCGTCATCTTCATGGTGACTGCGCCACTTCTCACGACGGGCGTGCAAGTCGATCTGCCAAAGGTGCGAAGCTCGCCGATGCAGGCCGACGATTCGAAGATGCTCGTCATCATCACCGTCGACGAGCACGTCTATCTCGGCAAAGACGAAATCACGGGAGCGGTCGAAGAGAAGCTCAAAACGAACGCGCGACTTCAAGAGGAGCGCGAGCTCTTCGTGCAAGCCGACGAGAACGTGAAGTACGGCGCCGTTCTTCGCGTCATGGCAGCAGCGCGTAGCGCGGGCGTTGAAAAACTTGGGATGATCACGGACCCCCTGGTGGTGAAATAAGGACGTTAACGAACTGCCTAAACGCGTTTGATAACCGTCGCGAGCGACGCGAGGCCAAGGCGGGCCCGAGGAGCCCGTGTAAGTGTACTTCTCGCACATGCGCAGGCACCGCAGGGCCCAACGCTGGCATCGCGGCGCGCAGCAGGTTAGGAAACGCGTTTAGTGAAGTTGCCTGGTGTCCCTTACGAACCACGTTACACGTCCGACGAGCTCACGGTCGGCATCGTGGTGGGAATTGCGCTGCATTTGCTTGCCATTGGTCCCTTCCTCGTGAAAGCAGCGTTCCCTTCGGCCAATGAGGTAGAGGAAAAGCCTCTCGTTGCGAGGCCCATCGTTCAGGCGTCACTGCTCAAACTTGGCAAACCGATCGATCCGCGGAAGCTTCCCGACCGGCTCGTTCCTCGCGCACGTACCGCGCCGAAGCACGAGATCGTCGCGTCGAGCGAAGAGCCAAAAGAGCCAGCGCTGAAGAAAGACGCGGGCGCGCCTCCTCCTCCGAACACGCAAGAGTCCGACATCGAACACCTCATTGCCAAGAGCGATCCGTTCGCCGAGGACGCGGGCAGAGCACGCGCCGAAGAAGGCAATCCGGGCGGCGTGGACGGCGGGACCGAGACGGATCCAAACAAAGTCCGAGCCGGCGATATGTACGCCACGCAACTGAGTCAGTTCTTCGGGCAGCGCCTCACGGTGCCTACCATCATCCCCGTCAACGAAGCTCGAAAGCTGTGCGTTTTATTGCAGGTTACACTCAATCGCAACATGATCATCTGGTACATCCGCCAGAACCCCGTGATCTCGAGCGGCAACGATCTCTTCGACGACGCCGCTCGTTCCATGCTCCAAAAGCTCTTGGACGACCGCACGCCGCTGCCTGAACCTCCGAAGGAGCTTGCAGAACTTTATCGCGGGCGCGTCGTGCAACTTGTCATTCAGGGCGATCCTCATGGAGACTCTTCGCGATGCATGCCCAAGTAACTCGTCCCCTCGCCCGGAGAATTCATGACGCGATTGCGGTAGAAGGCCGAGACCGCAGCGAAAAGGGCGCACGCCGTATCGCAGGACCGAGGCGTACTGTACGTACACCGCAGGTCCGACAAAAGCCGTACGACCTTTGCAGCAAAGGGATCGGCTCTTCTAAGCGGAGTCGTCATGAATTCTCCGGGCTAGTCGTTCTCGCTGGCATTGCGGCTCTCGTGCTCACGCTGGCACTGCCAGCAGGTGCGCAGGCACCTGCTGGCAGTGACGGAGCGACAACGATCGTCGTGTCCGGAGGAACGCGATCGCTCTTCAAGATTGCCGTTGCGCCGCCCGTTGGAGATCCGGCTGTCGCGAGCACCGTGGTCGACACGATGACTCGTGACTTCACGCTCTCGAGTCTCTTTCAGGTGTTGGATCCTCGAAGCTTTACCGCGAACCTCGTGCAAGAAGGCATGTCGATCGATCCGTCTTCATGGCGCAACGTGGGCGCCGAAGGCGTCATCAAGGGCGGTGCGGCCATGCGCGGATCGAACGTGCATATCGAACTTCGCCTCTTCGTCGTATCGCGCGGCCCCGACGCTGTGCTGAAGAGAGAATACGACGTTTCACCCAATGACGTTCGCAGCGCGATTCATCAATTCGCCAACGAAGTCGTCAAGTACTTCACCGGCACATCCGCAAGTTTCGGCTCGCGCCTCGTTTTCAGCGCCACAACGGGTCCCGGGCAGAAGGGCATCTTCACGATTGACAGCGACGGGCACGGGCTTGCTCGTCTGCCAACGACGTCGAATGTCGCGCTCGCACCTGCGGTCGGCCCTGGCGGCATCTACTATGCCGGCGGGCTTCCCAACGGCGGATACGATCTCTTCAAAGTTGGAAATCCGGTGGCGGTCCTAAACCACGCGGGGCTCATTTTTGGCGCTGCATTCGGTGGCGGAAAAATGGCCGTCGTCATCGCGCAAGCCGGGCAAAGCGACATCTGGGTGGGCTCGCCGGATGGCACGAATCTCTCGAAGATCACGCACGGCGGCCTCAACACGCACCCGGCATTCGGCCCCGGCGGACAGCTCGCGTACGTCTCCAATCAGGGCGGCAATCCGCAGATTTACGTGGACGGAAAGCGCACGAGCTTCCGGGGCACGTACAACATGGCGCCTGCATGGTGCAATGATCCGGAAGGGGTGAAGATCCTCTTCATGGGGCGCGAGGGCGGCACGTGGGATATCTTCAGCACGGATCCGTCCGGCTCGAACATCAGGCGTCTAACGCAAGATCAGGGGTCGAATACGTATCCTGCATGCTCGCCGGACGGGCGAAGTGTCGCTTTCTTTTCCACACGTGGCGGCCTGTATATATCCAATATGCAAGGCCAAAATCAGCAAAAGATTGCCAATGTGACGGGCGAGAGCCTCCGCTGGGAAGGCAATTGACGCTCGTAGCGTAGCCTTCTACCGCAATCGCGTCATGAAGGATTCGGGCTAGCCCGTCGCGTCAAATCGAAAGCGGTCCGGCATTTGCGAGCTCTGTGGCCACCTCGACGGCACCTGAGATATCGAGTTGCTCGCGAACGAAGTTTCTTCGCCACTGATTGGCGGGGATGTAGCTCTCGAATTTCTCGCGGCCGAGCTCGCGCAAGAGCAATTGCTCGTCCGCATAAGCAGCCAGTGCCGCTTCGTTGGGAGTTCGTGCGAACGAATCCAAAGCAGCAAGGAGCTCCGATCGGCCCGCAAAGACGTCGAAGCCGACATCGTAATCGCGATAACGTAGGGTCGCAACCGATAGAGCTATCGCGAGTGTCTGCTGAATTCGACTACCTTTCCAAACGAAGAGCCTGAAGCCGCCAAGAAAGTCCTGCACAGACGGCTGGAAACCCGCCCACTGACGGGCCGCCGCACGTGCGTCCGTGAGCATCTCCACGGCCGTTGCATCGAGATACGCAGGAATCGTGCTGCCCACGAGCAGCTCGCGCATCTTCTCGTGCACCGCACCATGCACGACACCGGGAAGGGATAGAAACCAAGGGGGCTTCCTTCCTTTCGCGGGGCTGACGAGAACCTCGCGTCGTGCAGCGTCGACCTGGTCGACACGCCAACGCCGGCCCGCAAGAATGAGGTGTTCGCCAGGTGGGGGTGGCATTGGGATCGTGCCAATGAGGTTGCCCCCTGAAATGACACGAAGCTCCGATGGGGCAACAAAAGCCGGATAGAAGCTGTAGTGCTCCACAAGGCGCTCGCCCGCCTCACCGAGAACGAGCGTACCGTCCTCGGCCTGTTCGATCACCTTTCGACGGCCCAACTCTCGCAGTAGCTCCGCAAAATCCTGCCGCTCAACGGCGCCAAATGCACGCCCGGCCGTGACGCGTTCGTAGAGTGCGTACGCAGCCTGTCCGCCTGTCTCCGCGATCATCGATATCGTTTGATGAATGAGTGTCGAGAGGTGCGCGCGCTCCGTATTGGGAGGCTCCAAGAATCTCTCGAGCATCAACTCGATGATTGCAACCCCTTGCAAAAAACCGAGATGAAGCCTCTCCCATAAATCGAGATTCTCATGGTTTGCTCGTTCCATGAAATAGGCGCGCAGCGTGCGCCTCTTGCCGGAGTGACGACCGCTGCGTCCGAGACGCTGCACGAGGGAAGCCACGGACCATGGCGCGGCAACCTGGACGATCTCATCGACCTCACCAATATTGATGCCCATCTCGAGAGTATTCGAGCAGACCGCCGTGCAAGGCCGTTGATCTTGGAGTCGAGCCTCCGCGTACTCGCGCTGTTCTTTGGACAACGAACCGTGATGCACGACGATTTCGTCCGGCAGATGCATCGCTGCCCCCTGGGTTGCAAGCTCGTCGGCGAGCTGCTCGATCGTGGCTTTGGAGTTCGCGAATACGAGATTCGTCTTGCCATGACACGCGAGAAGAATTCCGCGCGACAATTCGACCATGGATGGGTCCGACACCCTATCGTCGTCATCCTCACCTCGTTCTTCGGCGCGCGCCGGTTTCCAGATCCCGCGAACGCGGATGGCAAGCGCAGATTCTCCGCCGCTGTCGGCGATCAAGGTTGCGGGCTCGCCGTCCGGACGCAACCAGGCAAGTGCCCGCTCGGGTTCGGCAATCGTGGCCGAAAGGCCAATGCGGATAGGGTTGCAGCCGGCACGAATTCGAAGTCGATGGAGCTGGCTTCGAATTTGAGCCCCGCGTTCGCTCTCGAGAAATGCATGCAACTCATCGATCACAACGTATTCGAGTCGCGAAAAGATGCTCGGCATACGCGTCGCGCGCAAAACGAACATGGCTTCGAGTGATTCCGGCGTGATGAGCAACACGCCACTCGGAGTCGTGGTCAGACGCCGCCGCGCGGCAGCGTCGACATCTCCATGCCACTTGTGAACAGGCATGTTGAGCCGTTCACAAAGATCCTCGAGACGGCGAAATTGGTCGTTGATGAGGGCTTTGAGCGGTCCGATGTACATGGCACGGACCGAACCTGTTGGCTCGTCGGCAATTGCCGAAAGGACCGGAAGAAACGCGGCCTCCGTCTTTCCGCTCGCGGTCGGCGAACTGATTACGCAATCGCGTCCACCTGCGCGCAGGTGCTCGATGGCGCGTACTTGAACGGGATGAAGCTCGGTCCACTTCATGTCCCAGAGCGTCTGTTGGATGCGCGGATGCAGAAGCTCGAAAGCGCCCATCTATAGTTTGAACTCGACGAGATCTTGCTCTCCGACCAAAGCTTCGGGGCTCGCCTCCGCCGACATGCTCGGAGCCAGATCAGCAGTTGTCGCTTTTCCAAGCAACTCACGCCAATCACGTGTTGGCTCGGTTTCGAGGATCTCAAGAGACCGACGAAACGCATGACACTGTCACGTGGCGTCCGGAAATAGTCCTCGCCGAGCGTGCGGCGAGAATGTTCGATGAACGCGCGCAACCCTTCGTCAGGCAACAGGTACTTCGTTGGATCGCCATACGCGAACAGATCACGAATCCGCATGAGCAGCACATAGAGATCTTCCACCGTGAGGTTCTTCAGGCGAATCACGGGACCCGAAAGATCGACGATCTCTCCTGTCGCAAACTCATTTGCAGCAAGCCGCGTTGCGAGCGCTTCATAGCTATAGAGTCCGCGCCGCTTGTCAACGAGGCACTCCTCGGTTCCCGCGAAAACAACGAAGAGCCCCTCTGCTTCTCGTTGCAAGCAGTCGTTGACAATCCGAAGAATGGCTTCGTAATTTGCAGTGCGCGCCCGCGTGCTTGCAAGCCGATGGGAGAGAACGACGAGCTCGTCGATGCAGACAACGAGCCCCTTGTATCCCATGATGCGAGCAAATTTCGCCTGGAGCTTCAAGGAATCATAAAAATTCTCATCCTCCATGATGGCTCGCACGCCGAGATCGCGGCGTGCTTCCGTTTTCGTATTGTATTCCGCACGCAACCACCGGATGGCGGCCTGTTGAGTCGCATCCTCGGCGTCTCGAAACGCCTTGAAATAGCGACGGAGCACCGTGTGGAGATCGAACCCGCCGGCGAGCTCCTGCAAAGGTCGCAGGCGATCCATGATGGCTTCGACCCTCGTGAGATCACCTCCAGAAGCCGGCCCAATATCGGAAATCCAGCGCTCAATGACGAGACTGAGCGCCCCTCCCTCCGGTCGCGCCTTCGAGGCAAGATTCTTCATCAATTCTGTCAATAGGGCGCGAGCTTGTCCCGAGGTTCCATGAAGGCGCCGATCCGTCGTGATGTCGGCGTGGGTGACGAGAAAGCCTTTCTCGAGTGCAACCGTGCTGACAAGATTCAAAAAGAAGCTCTTTCCAGCACCGAAGCGCCCAATCACGAATCGGATGGCGGAGCCTCCTTCGCCAACGTGCTCGAGGTCCTTTAGGATTGCCGAGATCTCCGCTTTACGGCCCACCTGAATGTGCTGAAGACCCACGCGAGGGACGACGCCCGCACGCAATGCCTTGAGGACGGTTTGGCGATCACGCTCTTTGATTCGCGGCGGACTCGACGGGATATTGATATTCATGCACTTTGCTTCTTTAGGAGATCGGCTCGGATATGCCACTCTTCTTCAGCATCGTCGATTAAGAAATCTCCGAACGTCTCGTCCGACCATGCATTGATGGTCTCGAGAATTGCGCCGGGCATGAGATTGCGGCGCGTTGCAAGGGCACGGATCTCATCCTTGCTCCAAGTTGCCTTCCCGAGCAGGTCTTCGAGAACGGCGTGATACCTGACGTCGAGACGTGCAGCCATCGTGACGATCCGCGCAGATGCCGCCGGCGCAGCAGTGGGTGCAGGCACCGAGATCACTGCAGACATGGGTTCATCATCCTCGTCGCCGTCGAGTACCCCAGCCAGGATGGCCGCTACATCGCGCGTATCCGCAAGGATCGCCTCCACCGCAGCATGATCAATCGCAACAGAATCTCCGTTCGTGGCAAGAGGAGGGATCTTCTCGCCGGCCGTCGAAGGTGCCGCCGGGCGGATCTCAACGACGTCATCGCTCGCGAGCCGAGCTCCCGAGCATGCAATGGCAGCGTCGAGATCGGATACGGAGAGGCCGAGTGCTTTGTAGAGACCACGAAGGGCTTTCCGCTCCTCTTCCGCAATGACACCATCGGCAGCAGCAACGGCGACGAGCACGCGTCCCACCTTCGCGAGATCGTCGCGCGATCGCGTTGTCCTGAGTTTCTTGGTCAGTGCCGCGGCCCGCGCAGGCTGACGCGCGAGGAGCTGCACGAGTGCTGCCAGACGGCGTTGCATCCCTTCATCAAGAGCGAACATGGTCCCCAACATCGAGCTCACAACCCGAACCTCCTCATCCTGCAGAACGCCGTCGGCCATTGCCACTACCATGGCCAGCGTCGTCATGGTGTAAACGGACGCGTAGAGCATCGGATCGGGACATGTGGTGTCTTGGGTCCGCCACACGAGCACCTCGTCGCCCGTGCGCGCACCACTGCGAAGAACACGAGCGTCGGGCTCGACGGCATAGCCAAGATCGGCGGCAGTCTCCGCTACCTTCCGGAGTTCTGCGGCCGTCACCTTCTCGTTCGCAACAACGCCAACCAGCTTTGCGAGGCTTGCCACCTTGACGAGATGGGAGTTGGCAAGCCGGGGGGAGGTGGCGACGGCCGTATCCCAACGATCGCGATCTGGGTGGTCGTACTGCGCCCGGAGTTCCGGTGGAAGCGCTGCCCAAGCTTGCGCGGTGAGGATGCCAGCATTCTTTCCTTTCAGCGCACTCGCTCGCCGAAGTTCGTCAATGCATTGATTCCATATCCCAACCAGCGGCTTGAATTGCGCACGCCGTCCGAGAACATTCGGAATCGACACCGATAGCTTGTGTCCCGCTCTCCACCATGTCGCGCTTGCAGCACGGTAGTCGACGACGAGCGGGCGCTTCGCCGTCTCTAGAACGATCCCATCGGCGAACTTCTCTCTGTATCTCGTCGAAAAGAGATCCTCGAGCTCCTTCCGAGAGCGCTGCACGACGACGCCGCCCTTCGCGTCGTCCATGGCTGCAACCGCAGCGCATGCATAGCGCGCCGGCAATGGTCGCCGCCGCTCTGCGTACCACGCAAGAACAAACGCCATCGCAGACTGCGAATCGTTTGCAAGTTTGCCGAGCATGCGCTCGAGGGAGGACTCGTCGATTGCGTTGAATGCACGAACAGCTGCAAACGTGATGAATGCACTGGCATAGCCACGGAATGAAACGCTTTGACGGCCGTGGAACTCGAGGAGTTGCTCGACTTGCTCAACGGCCACGTCGACATCGACGCCTTCGCGGAGAGCACGCCACTCGAGGCCGTAAAAGAAAATAAAAACGTAGCCAATCTCGATTTCTCGATCGACTCGTCCACGCGCCATCCAGTCGAGATAACGAGCACGCTGATCGGGATCCGCTTCTGCATAGCTGGGCCAGTAAGGAAGCGGCGCGGCACGAGACGCATCGCCGACCGGAAGCGAGGTGATGATCGTGCTCGCATCCGCGCCGGCCGTGGAAGACGACACGTACGTGAGCGGGCGCGCGATCGTGCGCCCCGCAACGAACAACGTTTCGTTCACACCAACAAATCGTCTCGGCTCTGTCAAAGCCGTGGATGGGGGTGGCGTCGGTGCACGCAGCTCCATCCGCTGCACGGCCGACACCGGCGGCATCGCCGGCGAAACCACCGGCCAAGCACCGCGAGCAATCCGCGCGAGCTCTACAAGCGCGGCGGCTGCTTGCTGCGCCGCAGCGGAATTGCTCGACTGCAGTACGACTTCGAATCCCGTCGGCGAGCGAAGAGTCAGCTCACCGTACATGACGACGGGCAGCTGGCGATTATTGTTGAAGCGCAGATCTGGACCACCAGACTTGTTCACGAACTGCCATGACGAATCGATGACCTGGGCGTCTGGCGGTACGTGTCCGTCTTCGATGAATCTCGTCAACCCATGTTTGACAACCAAGGATTCATAAGAGGCACATGCGTATTTCTTGCCTTGTCGCACGAGGAGGCAATCCGGAAGAAACAGAATCTGCAGCGGGCCAACGCCCATCGACCACGTGTCGACGTTGAGCTCGATCCCATCGAGTGCATCGTGCACACAACGCGTTGGGAGTCGCTGCACGACCGTGCTGGCCCCAGCGTGATACTTCTTATCCCAAACTGTGGTTGGCGAAAAAAGATGCCAGAGTCTTGCCGATCGCGCGAGCGCCTCGCCCGCGGCATTGCAGAGCGCAAGCCGCTCGACGATCTCGTCACGGTCGACATCATAAAAGATGCGCGTTGTTCGACGCTCGATATCCCACTTGCGAACGAAGAAACCAAAGACCAGAGCGACAACGAGAAGAGCGACAAACGCTGCGGCAGAAGAAGCGAGCGCGATGAGAACAAGAATGATCGCGAACCAGCGATAAACTTTGAACAGGTTCGCACGTCGTGCGCGCACTTCTGCGTCGTGGACAAACGCACCCGGCGCAACTTGGGCGACGTGACACGCTGGTGAGTCGTCGACCTTGTGTAGATAGGAAAACCCACCCACGCCAAACGTCACGTACGTCCCGCGCGGTCCAATGGAAACGCGGACGCCTCGTATGCCTGCAGAAAATCCCATCGCGCTGCGCGAAGAATTCACGCGCAACGGGCCGAATTGTAGCGATCTACGAAACGATGAAACCGCGCGCCCCATCGCAGATCTCGTTCTCCAATATCATTTAAGAACGAATCCAATCAGCATTGGTGCGGCTTGTCGAGTTTAAGCCGACACGCTCTAAGAGCGTGTTCTACAGCCGTCGCGAGCGAATCGAGGCTAGGGCGGAGCGCGAGCACCGGGCGGAACAGGCTTAAGGCCTTTGAGCACGGAGCGCAGCGCCCAACCGACGAATCGATTCGCGCAGCAGGCTGCCGACACGCTTTAAGAATTGGCCCCAGCGAATCCGCACTTATTTCGCGAGAATTCGTTCGATCGTGCGCGTGCTCATCGCGCCTTTTCGGACCTCGTCGTCGTCGAGAAGGATCTTGTGGAGCGGAATGTTCGTACGGATGCCGCCAACGATGAACTCGCCCAAGGCGCGCTGCATGCGCACGATGGCCTCTTGCCGCGTTGATGCGTGCGCGATGACCTTCGCGATGAGCGAGTCGTAGTGCTGTGGAACCGTCCAGCCGCCGTACACACCCGAGTCGACACGAATGCCCGTGCCGCCGGGCGGGAAATACTCGGTGATGAGACCCGGCCAAGGAGCGAACGTGCGCGGATCTTCGGCATTGATTCGGCACTCGATGGCGTGCCCGCGCGGGATCCACGGCCGCGCGTCGGGCAAATCGAGTTTGTCGCCAGCAGCAACACGAATCTGAAGTGCCACGAGATCCAGACCCGTGACCATCTCCGTCACGGGATGCTCGACTTGCACACGCGTATTCATCTCGAGAAAATAGAGGCGCCTGTCCTCGTCCATGATGAATTCGAGCGTGCCGAGCGATGTGTAGCCCGTCTCTTTGACCGCGCGGCGAATCACGTCCGTGAGCTCGAGGCGAAGCTCGGGAGTCATCGCGGGGCTTGGTGATTCCTCCATGACCTTTTGATGACGGCGCTGCAGCGAGCACTCGCGTTCGCCGAGCGTCCAGACGCCGCCGTGCTTGTCAGCGAGCACCTGGAATTCGATGTGCTTCGGACGCTCGATGAACTTCTCCATGTAGACGTCGGGATTCTTGAAGCCAACTTCCGCTTCGCGCGTTGCCTGCGCAAAGTTCGAAGCGACTTCGTCCTCGGCGCGCACGATGCGCATGCCGCGCCCGCCGCCACCGCCCGAAGCCTTCATGATCACGGGGAACCCAATGCGCTTGGCTTCCAACGCGGCGTGCTCGGCGTCGACGAGGACGTCGCTGCCAGGCAAAAGCGGAAGACCGAAGCGCTTGGCATTCGCGCGCGCCGTGACCTTGTCGCCCCAGGCCTGCATGGCTTCCGGCGTTGGACCAATGAAGGTAACGCCACATTTCCCGCACACGCGAGCGAACTCGGCGTTCTCGGAGAGGAAACCGTAGCCGGGATGGATGGCATCGGCGCCCGTGATCTCGGCCGCGCTGATGATTGCTGGAACATGCAGGTAACTGCGAGGCGCGGGGGATTGCCCGATGCACACGGCCTCGTCAGCGAGGCGTACGTGCAGCGCGCGCGCGTCTGCCTCCGAGTGCACGGCGACGGTAGCGATGCCGAGCTCGCGGCACGCGCGGATCACGCGAAGCGCGATCTCGCCGCGATTCGCAATGAGGACCTTCTTGAAAGGAGGGCGGCTCATGCCTTTTTTACGCGAAAGAGCGTTTGCCCGAACTCGACGGGCTTGCCGTTCTGGGCGAAGATCTCGACGATGGTGCCGGACACCTCCGCCTCGATCTCGTTCATCAGCTTCATGGCTTCGATGATGCAGAGCGATTGCCCGGGACGAACCACAGAGCCCACCTCGACGAACGGCGGCGCATCGGGGGCTGGCGCACGATAAAACGTTCCGACGAACGGACTCGTCACGTCGACGACGTCGCTCGGTGTTTCGGTCGCCGCGACTGCTAGTGCAGCGCCCACGGGGCTGGCCGACGAGATGAAGGCATCCGACGTGAGAGCGCGCGCCGAGCCGCGCACGATGCGCACGCGCGTGCCTTCGGATTCGTGCTCGAATTCCGCTACGTTCTCTTCTTTTAGAACCTTGAGCAGCTCCAGTAACTTGTCGATGTCGACAGTCATAGTTGAAGCGACGCTAGCCGCGTCTGCGTGAGCGACCAAGGGGGAAAGAACGCGAAAAAGGCTTCGCATGAACGGTGTAAGCGCGCGGCGCGAACATCACTCAGCGCGTCATGATGATGAATCGCGTCAAATCGAAAGCGGTCGACGCAAAAGCCAGCGCGTGAGCCCCTCGAGAGCGAGCACGTAACTGTCGGCGCCGAACCCGCTCACCTTTGCGATGCACGCGCCCGCAATCATGGACGAGTGGCGATACGCTTCGCGTGCTTCGGGGTTCGAGATGTGGACCTCCACGCACGGCAGATCGACGGCTTTGAGCGCATCGAAGAGCGCAAGCGAGGTGTGCGTGTACGCACCTGCGTTGAGCAGCAGGCCGTCAAAGCTTTCGCGCGCAGCGGCAATGCGGTCGAGCAAAGCGCCTTCATGGTTCGATTGGAACGTATCGACTTCGACCCCAAGTTCCTTGCCCCGCACCACGAGCCGCGCGTGAATGTCAAAGAGAGTGTCTCTGCCATAGATTTCGGGTTCGCGCGTGCCAAGAAGCTGAAGGTTCGGCCCCGAGAGCACGAGGATCCGCAGCGTGCCCGAGTTGGAACGTTCTCCCGCGGGCACCTTTGTCAGAGCTCCGTCATGAGCTTGGGAGCGACCGTTCGCATGAGATAGCGAGCCTTGCCGTAGTTTCCATCCGGCGTCAGCGCGACGGCGATGAAATACGTGTCGCCGAGCGTCCGGATGAGGGTAATGAACTTGTCCGTGTTGATCACGATCTCGTGCGTGGGCCCGGCTTCGAGCATCTCGGCGGCGCGCTTGATTGCACCAATGACGACGCTGAACTCGACACCAATGGTGTTGATGTCGAACGCCGCCGAATCTTTGGCGTAGGACTCGAGCGCGATTCCGCTCGAATCCATGAGAAGGCCAGCAACACCACCTTCGGTGCCGTCCACGACGTCGCGAAGCGCCTCTTTGAACATGGAAGAAACGTTACGTTCTCCGACTTTGAGACGTCAATATCTCGGCAAGTTCTAGCGGACCGAAACAGCCTTCTCCATCCTGCGCGGGGAAGGCGGGCCGCACAGCCGTAGGGGCGCAGCATGCTGCGCCCCTACTTGACCCTTAAGGGTCGCAACGTTTAAGGTCGCGCGACAATGCGTGCACGAGCAGGGGATCCCCCCCGCACGATGGCTCAAAAGATCCTTGCCGGACGCTGTCCTGATCCAACACTGTCAGGGGATGTGGTGCAGGTGAAGGTCGATCAGATCGTCCTTACGCGCGCTCCCCTCCGGGCCGTTGCCGAAGCTCGCGAGGTTGGCCTCAAGAAAACGAGCGCCGAGGTGGCCATCGCCTACGACATCCACTGCGTGACCGGAGCGGCAACCACGCGCACCGAGCAGATGCAGGCCGCTTCTGCGGATATGCTCGCTCACGGCATCGTGCTCGCACGCCCCGGGATAGGTTTTCCGGCGCCCGTCCATCTCGAACGTTTTGCGAGCCCCGCGCGGCTCTGCGTGACCGACGATCCGCGCCTCGCCGGCGTTGGCGGCATCGGCATGCTCACGTTCGTTGTCGCACCCGGATTGGTCGGACAGGCGCTCGCACAAGGCAGCATCGTCGTCAGGCCGCCGCGTAGCGTGCAGGTACTCTTGTCTGGGCGGATGCGTCCGTTCGTGTGCGCACGTGACGTGGCTCTCGAGTTCATTCGCCGCGGCCTCGGCGACGCCGTCGCACGGATCGAGGAAGCGCATCAGGCTCCCGTCGTCATCGAGTTCGCAGGCCCGAGCGCGCGCCTGCTCTCGGTGCCAGAGCGCACGGTGCTCGCGTCCGTCGCGCCCCAGCTCGGCGCGGCGGGTGCGCTCTTCATTTCCGATGAGCGCACGGAGGTCTTCCTTCGCGATCAGCGCCGGAGCAAGGCGCATCGCGCGCTCGTTCCCGATCCCGGCGCACCGTGCGATGAAGTTCTCAACGTAGATCTCGGCGCGGTCGATCCTCTCTGCATGGACGAGACCGGCGCGGTGCGCTCGGTGCGCGATCTGTCCGGCAAACCCGTCTCACAAGTCTTGTTGGGTGGCGACAGCGGCATCACGTTGCGCGATCTGTTCGCAACCGCAACGTTGCTCAAGTCGAAGCGCGTGCCCGCACGCGTCGAGTTCCTCGTCGCCATTCCATCACGACAGATGCTCGAGGTCCTCGCGTCGAGCGGCGCGCTCGGCGATCTCATCGCCACGGGCGCGCGTCTCGTCGAGCCCGATGCACGTATGATGAACGGCGAGCTTTACCCGCCTGCGTCAAGCGGCTTGAGCGCGCGCACGCACGATCTCGAGCCGGGCATGGCGTCGCCGAAACCGATCGTCGTCGCCTCCGCCGAAACGCTCGCGCACGCCGTGGCAAACGGAGAGATGGGCGATCCGCGAAGCTTCAAGCGCCCCGTGCGCGTGACCATCCCGCGTGCGCTGCCAACGGACGACGTGCTCGTCGTGCGCGACAAAAAGGGCAGCGGGGACGGCGCCAAGAAAACATCGCTCGTGCCCGTCGTTCCGACACCATGGAAGGGGCCTCAGACCCTCGATCTCATCGAGGGCACGGCAAGCCTCTCGACGACGCCAAGCAAGCCGGCGGCACCGCTGTCGACGGGATTCGCTGTCGTGTGCTCGACGCTCGACGAAGTCCGCGAGCTCGCGGGCCGCGCCATCGAACTCGCGCCGTTGCTCCGTGCCGTGATCGCGCCGTTCATTCCCAGCGCTTCGGTGTCATTCTTCAGCGGCCTCGGCATCGCGGCGTTGCGCATCGACGCAGCTTCGATAAAGAGCGCAAAGGGGCAGCGCACGATCACGTTGCCTGCGCCCGCCCAGTGGCCGGACAATTCACCCACCATGATTTCGATCGGCACGCAGAAGGTGCCGTTCGTGTGGCTCGCGCGCGGTCAAGAGCGCGCGTGGGCAACTGCTGGCACCGCCCGCCCTGCCCCGCGCGCCACGCGAGGGTGAGGGGCGCTCAAGTTGAAGTCTCGAGATGCCCAAGTTTGATAAGCGCCGACTTGAGCGAAGCAATGAAGGATTGGAAAGACAGTACGCCGGTGAGAGGCGCGAAGTCCGAGATGAGCTCCGCGGTGCGCGCACGCATCGTGGGGAAGTCCTTCTTCCGCTTTTGACGGCGAGTCCCCGCAAGCTCCGAGGCATCGAGCAACGCGGTGAGCAGTGTCTTCTTCGGGTCGGGCTCGCGCTCGACGTCCGCGGACTCGGGCAGCATGAGACGTGTTGTCCCGTTGGGATTGCCGCTCGCACGCCGAATCGCCGCGTGGTCGTGGAGAAACCACGCCTCCGTCATGCGAGTGCGATACGGGCCTGATCCGTCAACGGTGTTTTTGTTTTCGGACGCGGGGTCGTGCATCGCAGGTCGGCCCACTGTCCCTGCTCGACGCCAACGCCAAGCGACTTCAGCGCCCATCGAATGGGATAGAGGAGCAGGCGGTGTATGATCCTCCCGTGCGAATCGCGGTCCTCATGCCGGCGTACAACGAAGCCGGTCGCCTGCTCGATACCCTGACAGAACTCTGTCGGGATCGCGGTGACGCAGAGATTTGCGTCTTCCTCGTGGACGATGGGAGCACGCCGCCGCTCGCACGTGACGAGCTCCGAGCCGCCGCGGGTGCGATGCCCATCGTTCTCGCGCGCCACGCGGTGAATCTCGGGCAAGGCGCGGCGATCGAGACCGCACGTCAGCTTGCACTCCGTCCGCGCTTTTCGTTGCACAATGCACCATTCGATGCGTTCGTGACCATGGACTCGGACGGTCAGCATCGACCGTGTGACGTGCTCGCTCTCGCAAGAGCAATCGCGGATGGCGCGGACGTGGCACTCGGCAACAGGTTCGCAGGCGGCTCGAACGTGCCGCTGTCGCGCAGGCTTTTGCTCGCGTTCGCGCGAAGCTTCGAGCGCGTGACCACCGGTCTTGCGCTGTCGGACGCGCACAACGGACTTCGTGCCTTCAGCGCTCGGGCGATCACACGCATGCACCTTACACATAACCGCATGGCGCACGCGACCGAGTTCACGCAGCAGATCTCGCGCGCGAGCCGCAACGGCGAGAGGCTCGGCGTCATCGAGGTGCCCGTCTCCGTCCGCTACACGGATGCATCGCGCGCCAAGGGGCAGAAGGCCTCCGGCGCCGTCGCCATCGTCGTCGATCTCTTCCACGGCTTCTTGTTTGGAAAGGGTTCGCCATGAGCCTCGAGATCACGCCGGCCGCCATCGCACTCATCGGGCTGCTCGCGGCGTTGCTCCTTCACGACGTCACGACCATCAAGAACCGTCGCTTGCTCGCTTTGCAGATCATCGTGTTCACCGCGGGCGCGGTGCTCATCGTTTGCCCGGAGATCGCGCGAAGGCTGGCGCGCGCCGTGGGGATCGGACGCGGCGTCGACTTCGTGCTCTACCCGCTCGTGATCTGGCTCGTGCGCGAGTCGCTGCTCACCCGGCGGCGGCGCCACGAAGACGAAGCGAAGATGACTGAGATCGTCCGCGCGATGGCGATCGACAAAGCTCACTTCGTCTCCGGCAACGGGGTGTCGAGGAGCTCTGCACCTTTGCAATCGGACGCGTCCGCTTCCTCCTGAACCACGTAGTCGCGCCGTCCATGAAACTGCGGCGCCCAGAGGAATGTCCATGGCTCGCGCGCGATGCAGATGCGCGCACCGGGCGCGAACGAGCGCACGCGCGCTTCGTCGACGTGAGCCGCGAGAAACCTCGCGAAGGGATCGCCGTTCGGATAGATGTACAATGCACTAGTTGACCACACGACGACCGCGAGCGCACAGGCGGCAAGCATGCCCGTTGTCAGAGGGCGAGCGCGTGACCAGAGCACGAGATTCAAGCTCACGAGCAAGAGCATCCACACGAGGTAGTAACGGAGCTCGTGGGATTGCGGCACGAAGCTGATGAACACCGTGACACCCGCGAAGAGGCCCGCCGCAGCACGGCTCTCGCGCGCACGCATGCGCGCGGCAGCGAGCACGAGGGCGCCAAGATTCAGAACGACGTACGCGCCGAAGAAGCCGCCCATGCGGTAGCCGGGATCGTCGGGCGGCGTAAATTGATCGATGGACCAACGCCTCGTGATCGGGCGGGTACCGATCTCGAGCACCGAGCAGGCGAAGCGAAAGGGACGAGGTGCGTGCTCGAGCCAACGCGGACTTGCTGCGTACGCACCTTCCGCGAACGGGATCCCGGGAATGCGGATCTCGATGGGCCAGACCGGATTGCCATGAAGGACCACGTTCTTCAGCGGCGTGGCGAAGACGAGGGGCAGTGCGAGCGCGATTACGAGCAAGCGCGCGCGGCGATTTCGGTCCGCAGAGAGAGAGCGAAAGACGAGCACGCTCGCGGCAGCAACGACGAGCGGCACGAGCTGAAACTTCATGTTCGCCGTTGCGGCAGCGAGAGCGGCAGCAACGACGAGCGAGCGCACGCTCGGCGGAGAGCGTTGGACGAGCGTGCGGTACGTCACGAGAAGAAGCATCGTGGCGAGCGCATTCGCGGGCAGATCAACGTACGCGGCCGTTGCGTGGATCTGCACGAGCGGGATCGCGAGCAGCGCGATGAGCGACAGATGCATCGGAACGTCGAAGGTTCGACGGAGCACGATGACGAGCGCGAAGAGTGAGAACAGGGCAACGAAGTTTGCGCTCTCAGGGCGACCCGTGACGCGCCAGAACATGCCCTGCAAAGCTTCCGCGAGTAGCGGGAACCCCTCAAACCGGTGCTGATTCTCGGCGCTGAACGCGTACGTTGCGCCATCCACGATGCCAGTGATCTTTGCGGCGAACGGCAGGTGATACGCCCACACGTCCCATGCTTTGGACACGTCGTGCCACGCCGTGCACGCGAGCGCGATGGCGAGCGCGATGGCAACGAGGCGGAGGAGCGCACGGGCTCCGCGGTGAATGATCAAGGTGTGATGGGCTACTCTAGCCCGCAACCACTCAGAGCGTGTTCTACAGCCTGCTGCGCGAATCGATTCGTCGGTTGGGCGCTGCGGTGCCTGCGCACGTACGATAAGTACGCTTTCGCGGGCTCCTCGCGCTCCGCCCTAGCCTCGATTCGCTCGCGACGGCTGCCCTACACGCTCTCAACTACTGTGCGGGCTTGGCTGTTGGCGCGGTGTTCTTTGCTTCACCCGGTTTTAGATTGGTCTTCTTCACCTTCACGAATCGGAGAGTCATGCGGTCGCTCTCGCCGATAGCCGCGTACTTCTCGTGCTCCTTGTCCTTGAGAGCGAACGAGGGCGGAAGCGTCCAGACGCCGGCGGCATAGTCTTTCGTGTCTTTGGGATTTGCATTGACTTCGGACATGCCATCAAGGTGAAAGCCAGCCTCCTCAGCCCTTTCAATCACGTATTTCTCAGGCATGTAGCCTTTCTTGGCGGCTGCAGCCGGATCGGCGTCGGGTTTTGCGCGATGCTCCACGATGCCGAGCACGCCACCCGGCTTGAGCGCCTTGTTGAATTCGGCGAGCCACGCGTCGAGGGTGCCGGCGTTCTGCATGCCGTGCAACTCACGAATGGCGAGGACGAGATCCGCTTTGTTCTCCATGCCCAGACTCGGCACTTTGTTATCGACGATCACCGTCTGGACTTTGCCAAATAGCTCGGGCGATCTATCCAAAAGAAGTTTGACCTGCTGGCCGTAGAAAGTGCTGCGCTGATCCGCAGGACCATTCGGATCGGTATTCGTAATCATGAGTTGGCCCTTCTTTGCGAGCGCAGGTGCGAGAAGCTCGGTATACCAACCGGCGCCTGGAGCGAATTCAACGACCGTCATATTCGGTTTGAATCCGAAGAATTCGAGTGTCTGGAGCGGGTGGCGGTACTTGTCGCGATCCGCATTGCCCGGTTTGCGCGTCTTGCTCGCGAGTGCCGCGGTGATAGCCGCTTTCCCAGTTGGATAAGCCTTATCCGCGAGGGACTTGGCCTCGGCACGGAGTTCGGGTGTCCATCGCGCGAGTTCGGTTTTGTGCTCCGCCTCGAGGCGCGCGCGATCCTCTTGCAGCGCGCGTTGCGCCTCCGCCTTCTTCTTCTCTTCTGGCGTGGGTTCGGGCGCAGGCGGCGGCGCGGGAGCCTCGGTCACGACCGGTGCCGGGGGCGGAGGAGCTGCGGGCGTTGCCGGCTCTGACGGCTGCGAACCACCGCAGGCGGCTGCGACGAGGAACAAGGAACCAAATGCAATGGTGCGCTTCATAGCGCTGACCTCTATAGCGCAAGCAGGACCACGTCAACGGAACACGGAGGCAGCGCCGTGAGCATGAGCCACGGCCACGAGGCGCGCCTCGCCGTGGGCCTCGATGCGGTCGTTCTGAAGCACGCCATCGATGCCGCCGCGAAGGACGTCGTAGGCGTCTTGCGCACCGAACGCCGCGAACGCGATCCCCGGACCATCCGCGTTGCCAACGAGCGCGATGGGCGCTGCCGCAGGCCGTACTTCACCGGGGCGCTGCCGCGTGACGCCACGAAGCACGGGCTCGGCGACGAGCGGCACGCGGAGACCGAGCTCGTCGACAGGCTCGCCAAAGCTACCCTCATCCCATACGGCCACGGCGAACGTACCATGGCGATCGACGGCGACGAGCGCACGCGCGGACGCAACATCGACGTCTCCGGCCGGAGCCACGGGAGCACCGCCGGCAACGTGCGTCCACGGGAGCGTGACGACGACGTTCGATGCATGATGCACACTTATGACCGTGCGCGTTGCCATGACGACTTCGGGCCGAGGCGACGCGAGATCGTCGGCGGTGAGAAGACCACAGTTCACGCGCCCCCCGCACGCGAGCAACTCCGACGAGATCGGCCGCTCTTCGAGGGCGCGCGGCCCGCGACTCGCGATCTTCGACAGGACGATCTCGCGCGGCGACCCCTTGGCGATCGCGAGGGCAGGCGCGAGCACCTGCGCGATCGTGGCGGTGCCCCACGTTGCGAGCGCCGCGGAGAGCGTTGCAGGTAGCCACGGAACGCCGACGCGCGCGGCGCTCGGAATTTCTTCTCCGCGTTGAAAGCCGCGCGGGCGCGGCGCGCCGATACCGGGCTGGCGCACGCGCCCGTCGAGCGCGCGAAGGCCAGCGCCGACGCCGCCAATGAGGATCTGCACGGGCCCGAGCAAGACACCCGGCGAGAGCGCGCACGCAGCAAACACGCCGGCGACCACGGCATCGACCGCGTTGCCCTTGCCGAGGATCTCCGCCGCCACGTTCTCCACCCCGGACGAAGATGCGACGGCCGCGCGTGGCTTGCGGAGCGACGCCATCTACTCTTCCTGTTCGTCGTCGCCGACGCGAAGCGAGCCTCCGCGCGGCCGAATGAGGCGGCCGAGTCCGCCGCGCTTGCCTGCGTTCGCGTTACGAACGAGACCGCGGAGCGTCTTGGCTTCTTTGAGTGCGCCGGCCGTCTCCATGATCACGTAAGCATCGCGGCGATCACCGATCTTGTTGGCGACGCGTTCAAGCGCCGTCGTGCTGAAAGCTCGCGCGACGCCGAAGGCGCGAAGACGACCGTACGCGATGGGCCCCGGCGGGATCTCGCTCCGCGCCGGATCCACCGCAACGGTGACACCGAGTTTGTTGCCGAACGCGGCGGCGTCGTCTTGCTCCCACAGACCACTCGGCTCCCAGACGACCGTGACCACATCGCTCCTCAAGCGATCCACGACGGCAGCGAGGCGATCACGCCAAAGCTTGGACGGCGTGACGTCGGGCGGCGTGGAGACGACGAGCATGCGCGACTCGAGGACGGTTGCGGCGGCGCGCATGGCTTCGAGCTCGGCATCGAGCGCATCGCCGGGACGGAGCTTCGCGAGGTTCGGCCCCGCCACAACGGCGAACTCGAAGTGCGGCGGCACCGTGCGCCGCCATCTCCGGAGCGTTGCGGCGGTGGGGCCCATCTGGAGGTCGTGGACGTCGAGCCCGCGTACTTCGAGCAAATCGAAGCGCTTTGCGTAGGCGGCGAGCTCTCCGCGGAGTTCCTTTGCGCCAATATGAAGTCGGGTGGCCATGGGGATGGAGGGGCGCCGTGATTTGCACGAGTCCCCTGCGCGCGCAAGACCTGTCATAAGAACGCATTTTCTAACCGTCGCGAGCGACGCAAAGCTAGGAAGGCCGACCGAACAATACTCGGAGTATTGTGAGGGAGATCGACCGACGATTTGCGGCGCGCAGCAGGTTAGGAAACGCGTTCTAGTGGAAGTGGAACCACTGGGTGGGGTGCGATCGAAGAAAGGTCGTCATGGCCGCTGCAAGCGCCGTGGCTGCGCGGTCCAATTCGGCGTCATTGGCTTGCCGCGCAAGCGAAACCGGTTCGAACACTTCGATCGTGTAGCGACGAAAGCCTGTACGCGCACAGAACACCGGCAAGATCGGCGCACCCGACACCTGCGCAAGGCGTAGCGGCCCCTCCGGCACTTCACCCTGCTCGCCGAGCAATGGAACTTTGCGCATGCGCATTCCCCTCGCCGCCCGATCGAGTTGGAGGGCAACGATGCCACCATTTTTCAGGTGGCGCAGCAAGGAGAGCGACGCGAGCGGATCGCCAACATGCACAATCCCAACGTCGCTGCGTTTGCGTTTGCTGTCCTGCAGCTCCCGCGCACCCTCGTCTCGCTCCTTCGCCATGACAATGAGCATCGGCATGGCGTAGTCGCGCGCGATGAGAGGCCCGAGGACGTCCCACCCAGCGGTGTGGGCCGTGACGAGCACGAGCCCGCGCTTTTTCCCGATCGCCGCACGCGCATACTCGCGACGGACAATCGTAGCCTCTGGTTCGTGCGGCACCGCCTCGGCGTCGTTCGACAACGCCTCGGCGAGACACGAAGCGTAGTTCGCGAACGTCGCAAGGATATCGGCGGTGTCGCGCGCGGACGACACAGGCCCGCGGATTCTCAGCAGATTACGGTGCACGGCGTGCCGCGCGGAAGGCACGAGTGCCGCCGCGGCCCACCCGATGACGGGCGGACTATATCGAACAAACCACCCAGGACCCTTCGACGCACCCCAATGCGCGAGCCTTCGCCAGAAGAGTGCTTCATGAGACAACATTTAGATACGAACGAGGTCGGGGCGTTTGGAAAGCAGATGTTCGAGCCACGCATTGGTGACTTTCTCTTGCATGGAGTTTGCGCGCAGCCGCTCGTGCAGGTGTTGGAAGTCGACGACGTCGAGCTCCTGATCCTGGTTGAAACAAGAGAAGACGATCGTCTCTTCGCCCGTCTTCGGATCTTTATGTTTTTGCAAGCACTGCGCGCACACTTCTTTCATCATGCACTGCATGGGCGAGTTGATGCTGCCAATGGCAAGATGCCGGGGATTGAGCATGGGCTGCAAGACGCCGTGCCGCGCATCTCGGACGGCCGCCATCATGCGGTCCGAACCAATGGCGAGGATGCGATGGACCTTTGAGAGCGCGATCTCACGATTGCCAATTTCGCCTTTTCCGTAAGCCACCATGGCTTCGACGATATTGCCGCGGAACTTGGCATCTTGCGGACGGCGCGGCTCGATTTCCGCGCCCATATCGGTGCACCAGATGACCTGGTCGGTATATCTTTCGATATCGTCCTGTTTGAAGAGATCTTCGCCTTTCTTGTATCCGGCAAAGTAGAGCACGGTCGCGCCAAGGACTTTGAATGCGCGGGCAATCGAAAAGAGAACTGCATTGCCAAGACCGCCACCCACGAGCATCACCGTCTCCGCGGGTTTGATTTCCGTGGGCGCGCCCGTGGGTCCCATGAGCGCCACCGGCTCGCCCGGCCGAAGCGACGCGCAAAGACGTGAGGAGCCGCCCAGTTCGAGCACAATCATGCCGAGCGTGCCCTTTTCTTCGTCGATCCACGCGCCGGTGAGCGCGAGTCCTTCCATTGCGAGACGCGTACCGTCGACGACGGGCGCGTACGATTCGAAGTTCTGCAAACGATAGAACTGACCTGGCCGGAATTGACGCGCGGCGAGCGGTGCCTGGACAACGACCTCCACGATGGTCTCGGTGAGGCGGCTCACTTCAACGACCTTGGGGGAGAGAAGATGCGTGAGCTTTGCAAAGAACGCGGCGAGCGCAGCGTCACGCGCGGGCTGATCCGCAGGCGTTAGACTCGCAATCTCCGGGAATAGATCGACGACGTGGAGGAAACCCCGCCTCGCGCTTGCCATGGCTCGAACGACACTGCCCGCGTAACGCGGATGGTTGTCTCCGTAGAACGAGACCGTGTGCCCGTCTTTGACGTAGCTCGTAAAGAAAGCCTCATCGGCCGCGCGGGGACTCGGCGCGGGCGTCAGCACCGCGGTGCCGTTTTCGAAGGAGACCGTGTGCGGCAAGAAGTATTGCTTCTTCGCGTCGAGCGCAAAGCTGCCTTCGTACTCTTTTTCGTACATCGTATTGGGGCTCGTGCCCGCGGCAACACAGAGCGTGCGTGCCGGAATCGTGATTTGGTCGCGCGCGCCGCTGAGGCGCACGAATTTGACCGCATCGATGTGGCCGCGCGCGTCGAGCAGAGCTTCGGTGGGCGCGAATCCCTCGACGTAGCGCACGCCCTCCTCGAGACTCTTCTCTATCTCCTCGTGATTCAGGCGGTAGGCCGGCGATTCGAGCACGCTGCGCCGATAGACGAGCGTGACGCCTCCCCACTTGTCGAGCAGCTCTGAAAAACGCGGCGCTCGCCCTTCCCTTGCAGCAAGATTGCGCTCTTCTTCGAGCTCGCGCGCGCGCGATAGCTCGATCTCGAGCTCCTCCCACTCTTCCTCGTTGAACATCTGGCGCACGGCTTCGGCGCCGCGCTCTTCGGTGAGCGCTCGGATGCGTGATGCAACCTTTTCGAGCTGCACGGGATAGTACGCGCGAAGCTCCGTTGCGGTGTCGATCGCCGTCAGGCCACCGCCAACGACGACGGCAGGCAGCGCAATCTGAAGATTCGCGATCGAGCTTTTTTTGTAGGCTCCCGTAAGCTGCAAGGCCATGAGAAAGTCGCTGGCCTCACGGACGCCGCGGGCAAGGTTGTTCTTCATGTCGAGGATCGTCGGTTTGCCCGCACCGGCCGCGAGCGCAACGTGGTGGAAGCCGAGATCCCACGCGTCGTCGAGCGTCATCGTGCCGCCGAATCGCACACCACCAAAGATGCGCATCAGGGGATTGCGCGCGAGCGTGATGTAGAGGAGCGAGAGGAAGTTCTTGTCCCAGCGAACGGTGATCCCGTACTCGCTGACACCACCGAAGCCGAAGAGCGTACGTTCATCGAGCTCTTCGTAGAGCGCGCTGAAGTCTTTTACCGGACGCGGCGGCGTGCTCGCGTCACCCACGATCTCGATCGGAAGCGGCTCGATCTTCAGACCGTCGATCGCAACGACGCCGAAACCTTCGCGCGTGAGATGGTGCGCAAGCGTGTAGCCCGCCGGTCCAAGTCCGACGACGAGCACGTTCTTGCCCGTGTACGGCAAGGGATAAGGGCGGCGAACGTTGAGCGGATTCCAACGTGCGAGCAGCCCGTAAATCTCGAGGCCAAAGGGAAACGCGAGAACTTCGGTGAGAATGCGCGTTTCGATCTGCGGGATGTTGACGGGCTCCTGCTTCTGGAAGACACATGCCTTCATGCAGTCGTTGCAGATGCGGTGACCGGTGCCGGGGCAGAGCGGGTTATCGAGCGTCACGAGGACGAGAGCGCCTAGCGCGTCGCCGTCGCGACGCAGGACATGCATCTCGCTGATCTTCTCTTCGAGAGGGCAACCGGGAAGCGCAACACCGAGCGGGTTCTTCCTCACCTCGTTCGTCTTGTTGTCGCGCAGTCCCTTGCTGCACGAGT
This sequence comes from Polyangiaceae bacterium, assembly GCA_009781005.1. Taxonomy (GTDB): domain Bacteria; phylum Myxococcota_A; class Polyangia; order Polyangiales; family Polyangiaceae; genus Labilithrix. The sequence goes on from WQYX01000011.1 coordinate 42,070, forward strand.
CCTTGTCGCGCTCGTGGCAATAAAGGCAGTAATCGATCTCCTGCTCGATTTCGCGCACCGTGCCGCGACGATCGGTCAGCGTGAAACCATCGCGTTCGCGGCGTTCGTCCTCGGGACCAACGAACAGTTCCGGGAGCTCCGGCTCGGGACGACGGATTTCGACGAGCTTCTGGTAGTCGAGCGTCTTCGGCGCACGAAGGGACGGCCAGAGGTGCGCCGGATCGCGAGGATCCTTCTTGCGCCGTGAAAGCCAAGCTTCGATGGCGTCGAGCGCAAAGGATGCAACCTTTTGGTTGTCAACATCGCTCACATCGTACGCACGCGGGCTGGATGAGAGGGTCGCGCGCACGGCCGCAGCTCGTGCCGAAAGCTCGCTCGTCCACGCAGCACCGCCGGCCTTTGCAGCCTTGCGAGCAACCTCGTCGACCTCGACGAGCAACACGACGGCTCTTGCAACGGAGAGCTCTTCGTCCGTTTCGGGCTTCGGGAGCACGGCCGCGATGGCAACCGTCGCGATAGCGGCAGCTTCGTCCGCGGTGCCTTTCCAGTTTTTTCCCGCGTCGAGCTTGAGAACACGTTTCTTCGCGAAATCTTGTTTGAAACGCCAAAGCGGAGATCGATCTTTGACCCGACCAGCGAGCTCTTCGACCTCGCGCTCGATGCCAAAAAGGCGGCCAACAAATGCGCTTACATGAGGCGCAACGGAAAGCAGCGAGGCGCTCACCTGCGCGGGCGTCATGCCCTTGCCCTGACAAGCACGGTAATTCTCGTACGATGCAGCCGTCTCGGGAGAACGCTCCTTCAAGAACGTGCAGAACGCATCGAACAAATCTCGAAGTCGCTCGGGAGCATGCAAATCGCAGTAGCGAAACCCGGCAAGGCCAAGCTGCATATCCGCTTTCGGGAGATCTTTGAAAAAGGAAGCGTCGTTCATGCGATTACTCGTGCTCTTCTTTCGTTTCGTCATTGCGCGGGACAAATGCCGTACGGGCAAGCTCACCCTCTTGAAGGCCGAAGTAGACCGCGCACTGGTCGAACATGAACTTCTGCCCTTCAGGTGAAGTTAGATCGACACGGTATGTATTGATGTACTTCACCGAATCTCGAATCCACATATCCCAAGCCTCTTTCGAGACCTGTTCGTAGATGCGCTTGCCGAGCTCGTTTTTGTAGGGCGGACGAGAAAGCCCGGGGAGCTCTTTGCCGAGTTTACGACACATGACGAGGCGGGGTTCGGACATGATTCGGAGGCTTTTACCTGGTGAATCTGCGAAGAGGAAGGGGAACCGAAAGGACAATGACAGCTTGGGATCCGCGCGGTCCCGTCGTATCGTCGACGCCGCGTCTCGTGAGCCCCCGCTACTGCCCTCATTGTGGAAATCCGATTCCCGTACACGCACGTTTTTGCGGCCGGTGCGGTCACGCCATCACCGCCGCGTCACAAGCCCCACCAGACCCGAAACCTTCTGACCCAAGCCAAGTGTCGGACGCGCCTGCGCCCGCGTTCATCGCACCGCAACCCGCACTCGCCTTACCGGCGAGCCAAGAGGCTGCAACAGCCACGATATTCAGCGCGCCCGCAAAAGATCTGCCGCTGACCGAGTCTGCCGAAGTTCCCGAACCAATCACGCTCGTTAAGAATGCCGCGCCGGTCACGCCCGTCGAGAACTTCGAGCCGGTCGCACCCGTGAAGGCCATTAGGGACGTCGCGCCAGCCGCCGAGATCCTTGCACCGGCACCCACCGTGCAAATCGATTCGAGCGTCAAAACCATGGTCGGCGTCGCCATCCCCGGCATTGTTCCGCGACCCGCAAAGGCTGAAAAAGCTCCCGCGCGCATCGAACTTCCGAGCAAAGAGCGCACGATGATTGGCATTTCGTTCGCGGAGCTCGAGAACGCGCGAGCGCGACGCTCTTCTTACGGCGCCTACGGCGCCAACACCGACGTGACACCCCTGCCTCCTCCGCCAACACCGCCGATGCCGCCGATGCAGATCGTGCCGGCGATGCAGATCGTGCCGGCGATGCAGATCGTGCCGGCGCCTCCGCCCGTCATGCCGGTGCCGTTGCCCGAGGCTCCGCGCTTGCCGGACAAGCGCGGCATGTCGGCCGTCGGCGTCGTGATCCTCGTGATCGCCGTGGTCGCTGCTGGTGCGCTCGGTGCGTATGCATATTACACGCATCGGGGCGTGGCCCACCCGATCACGGTGCAGCCTCAGGTCGACGACGTGGGCCGTGAGTCGCTGATGCTTCAGTGCCCGAGCTGCCCCGACGGAACGAAGGTGTCGTTCAACACGGCCTCAGCGACGGTGCAAGCGGGAGAGGCGGTCCTGCCGCTGCCCATGCAACTGTCGGTGGGCGACAACGATCTCGTCCTGAAAATCGACCGGCCCGGTGTTGGCCGCGACGAAGACGTCAAGATCCACGTGCCCATCGCCTACCGCGTTCGTACCGATCTCACGACGCTCACGTCGAGGCCGCCCGTCATCACTGTCCGGGTCGACACGACGCCGAATAGCCATGCCGTCGTCGACAACCAGCCGCTCGCGCTCGACGCGCAGGGCCACGGTGCCTACGTGATCGATCTGACCCACGAGACCTCCGGTCCGAGCGACGACGTCAGGTCCTTCGAGCGCACGATCCCATTTTCGATCACACCGCAGAACAGCAAGACCAAGACTGGACAGCTCACGGCGCGCGCATCGTTGATGCCCCTCCATCTCGACGCGCCAGGGCTCCTGCTCGTGACCAACAAGACCGCCGTGACCGTGTCGGGGCAGACGCGCCCGAACGCAACGCTCACGGTAAGAGATCAGATCGTGCCGGTCGATGCGCAAGGTCGATTCACCGTCCGCGCCGAACTCCCTGCGCTGGGAGAAACTCCCATCGAGATCGTTGCGTCGTCGCCACCGTTCGCGCCGCGCACAGTAAACGCGAAGGTGATTCGTACCGCGTCGCTCGAGGCGAGCGCCAAGGAATTCAGTGCGCAAAATCCGCTCGACTTCGCCGCATTCGCCGCGGATCCCGTATCGAAGATCGGACAGAAAGCGGTCGTGGAAGGCACCGTCGTCGAGTCGCGTTCCGCAGATGGACAGACCGTGCTGCTCGTCAACGCCGCAGAGCGCGCGTGCACCGCTGCGATGAAGACGCTTGCACCCGATCTCGTCGAGACCTCGCCATGCCTCGTGCGCGTCGTCCACGGTGACGAAGACAACGTGGCGCGCGGAGACGACGTTCGCGTTTACGGAGAGATCAGCGGGCAGAGCACCACGGGCAATCGAAGCGTGCCCGTAATCGACGCGGCACTCGTCTTTCCTCTGAAGAACGGCAAACGGTGATGCGCGGGCGCACGATGGCCGTTGCAGTCATGGCCGCCTCGATGGCGATGGGTGCATCCTTCACATTTCGCGATGCCGAGGCCCAATACTTCGATCCGCGCCGTCCAAGCACGTTCATCGTTGGTGCGCCTGGAGGTCCTTCGCCCATGCAACGCGTGGATGCGCGGCGCAGTGGCGTGGCGAAAGATGATTTGCCGTCGGGACCATTGCGCGTCGCATGGCGCAAAAACATAGGACAGAGCATCGAGCAATCGGCACTCGTCGGCGAGGGCAACAAGGTCGCGATCGTCACGGGGCGCGGCGAAGTCACGTTCCTGAGCAGCGACGGCGAGGAAGTGGCGCGCGCGAACGGGACGGGTTCGTCTGCGGGTCCGGCGGTGATGACCGCCAATGGCACCGTGGTCTTCATGACGAACGCGGGCGAAGCCATTGGCGTGAGCGCCGCAAGCGCAAAGCCGAAATTCGTCACGCGCATCGGCGGCGAGCTCAATGTTCGCGCAGCCCCCCTCGCCCTCGACGACGGCGGCGCCGTGGTCGCAACCATGACGGACCTCGTCGTGCTCGATGCGAGCGGCGCAATTCGCTCGCGCGTCACTCTCCCCGAAGCACCGAGCGCTCCGCTCGTTGCGAGTCCCGCGAAGATCCTCGCGATCACGGGTACCGGCACCGTCTACGGTTTTTTTCCGGGAAGCGAACCTGTGCGGCTCGGCACGTTCGGCGCGGCGGTCAATGGTGGCGCCGCGCTTTCCGGCGCGAACACCCTGATCGCGATCATTGAAGACAACCATCTCGTCGAACTCAATTTGACGACGGGCATGCGCACGACGCGATCGATGGCATCTTCGAGCGTCTACCTCGGTCCGCCGTGCGTGCAGAAAGACGGGCAGACCACGATCCTCGCGGTGACGCAGACACACGTCCGTGCCTCGACGTTCGACACATCCGGCAGAGAAATCGCGCACCCGGTCATTGGCGCGCAGTCCGCAACGACGTTGCCCGACGGCGGCATAACTCCCCTCACCGTCCCCCCACACGTTGGTCCGCTGGTCGACGAACGCGGCGTCGTCGCCTTTGCGGCACCCGATGGACGTGTTGGCATCGCATCCGACGGAAGCGTTCGTACCGTCGATGAGGTCCTCTGCTCTCGCGGCGGCCGATCTGCGGGCATTGCCGGTCTTACTCCATTCGGCAAGAGCTCCTTCCTCGTGACATGTGAAGACGGCGTCGTCGCGCGCATCACCGGCAACGACGTTCGGCGGTGAACGGCAACGACGACGCCTGTTCGAAACCGTTTTTAAGATGAGATCGCGTCAAATCGAAAGCGGTCCGAGCCCGACGATTTTCATGAGGCGCAGCGCGTTCGAGCTGTGCACGATGCCGGGCCGCAAGCGATAGTCGAACGTCATCACGTCGCCTTCGACCTGCTCTTCGAAGTGCACGTTGCGCACGCATTCCGGCATCTCGTCTTCGAGATCGCCGAGGGCAAGATCGTGCGTGGAGACAGCACCCATGGCGCCTTCGGCGATGAGCTCGCGCAAGATCGCGCGCGCTCCGATGAGGCGTTCGCGCGTGTTCGTGCCGTGAAGAATTTCGTCGAGGAGAAACAAGAGCGTTGCTGCACCTTTCGCGCGGTCTTTCTTGTACGAGGATTGCTCGCGCGCCATCTCGAGTACGAGCTTTAGCTTTTTCAACTCTGCGTAAAAGTGACTCGTTCCTTCTTCGAGCGAGTCGGACACGCGCATGCTCGTAGCGACGCGCACGCGCCCGATACGCATGGACGCCGCGCACACCGGCGCGCCCGCCTTCGCCAACACCACGTTGATCCCAATCGCGCGAAGGAGCGTGCTCTTGCCGGACATGTTCGAGCCGGTCACGACGAGCGCATGACCCGAACCCTCGATCGAAACGTCGTTTGGCACGCGCTTGTCGCCATCGATGAGTGGGTGACCGAGCGATGTCGCTTCGAAGACATCTTCCTCCACGAGTTCCGGAAAGACGTAATTGGGTCTCTCGAACGAGAAGCCTGCAAACGACGAAAGCATCTCGAGGTCGGCGAGCGCGGAAAACCAACCGAACGCGACTTCGCACACCCGTGTACGCCAGCCGTCGAGCGCGAGTGCACACCACAGATCCCACATGAGGATGGGGCCAATAAAGAAGCGGAAGACTTCGTTGTTGCGCGCGTCGAGAAAACCAACGATTCGCGACAGGGACGCCATCTCGCGCGTCGCGCTCACGCCGCCCTCCCGGAGAGATTGTTGCAGCTCGATGAGCGCGTCTGCTTCGAACGATTCGTTCTCGAGCAACGCGAGCATCCCCGCATAACGCGATAATGCATTCTCTTTCGACGAGGCCGCGTTCAAGATGGGCGAGATGCGCGACGAGAGCGCCATCAAGACCATGACCGACAGCGCGAACGACACCAAGAACGCCACGCGGGGTACGATCCCCATGGATGCGCCAATCGCCGCTGCCACGCTGAGCACCGGCAGAATCACGGCGACGATGCGGAGCGCACCGGGCAAGTGTGACGCGTCCGTCTGCACGACCCAGTTCACGAACGGGCGAGGATCGGGTTTTTCGTCCTCGACCAAACTGCCAATCACCGAAAGTTCCTCGCGAAGCCGCAAGCGGGGAGCAAGATCTGCGACCGCCTTCTGGCGCGCGCGCACGGCAGTGAAAAGTGTATCGCGATCGACCCAGGGTGGTTCACTACTAGAGATTAAGCTAGCAAGCATCTCTTCGCCGAAGCGCGTAGACGTTGCATCGAGAAGCTGGAAGAGCGACGCGCGCCCGAAGATGTCGAGATCGCCCGCGAACGGATGCCCAGGGTAGTGGCCCCAGGTCTCGCCTGTCGAAGGAAATGAGCGCCATTTTCCATCCATGCGGGCGATCGCATTCTCGTGGAAGCGCTGTGCAGCGAGCATGCGTTCGAGCTCGGTGTGGACGCGCGCGTGGACGATGACGATCGCGCCAAATGCGATCACCAAACCGAGCACCCCAAGCCACGCGTATCTTGGTAAGTGCGCCCATGCAAACGCAATGATCAGCGCGATGATCGCGAGGATGAGGATGAGGCGCACGTTTGCAATGGCGTTTGCGCGGGCTCGAAGCCTGCCTGCGGCTTGCCTGCGCTCGGAGAGAGCGTTTTCGTGGATCTCGCGCGGCTCTTGACGCGCTCCGTTGTCACTTTCGAAGGATGTATTGTTCACGCACCGCCAGCATCTACCACGATCGCTCGGATGCGTAACTCACGCGGTCGCATGGAGCGCAGGGATCACGCTCTCAAGCCGCAGAGCGACGGTGGACGACCGGCAAGATGCGGGTGCATCGATCAGGCACGGCCGGCAAAGTGATCGCCTTTGCCTTCTGCGTGTCGGGCACGTCGCACGCCACGGCGACCGCGAAGCCTGCGAGCGAAAGCCGCGGGCCCGCGGGCGTGCGGAGGACGAGATCGGTGCGGACAAGAGCGGCAAGGGCCCGCACGATGTCCTCTCTCGGGCCGCACACACAGAGATCCTCGATTGTGATCGGGGTGCGACAGCGAGCGGAATGGAGGAGAGCGCGGAGAATCGAGATTTCGCGGTTCATGGGCACATTATGTTCAGCACTGAACGAACGACCAAGTTAATGGCGGCTTATTTTCCCAACTGCTCAAAATTCTTGTTCTTGCGTTCAGTATCTCACTGCGACTTGTTCAGCGCACACTGCCGGGAGCGTACCGCGTGGTAAGACCATGAAATTCATGCGACCTCTCGTGCTCTTGTCGAACGACGACGGCTACTCGAGCCGCGGCTTGCACGTGCTTCGTGAGGCCCTCGTCACCTGGGCCGACGTCGTCATCTGCGCGCCGGAGAACGAGCAGAGCGCGACGAGCCACTCGCTCAGCCTGCACAGACCGCTGCGCGCGCGCAAGCCCGACAAGGATGTATTCACCGTCGATGGGACGCCCGCCGATTGCGTGTATGTTGCACTCTACGCGAACCGCCGTTTCCTTCCGCGCTGGCCGGACATGGTCTGTTCCGGCATCAACCACGGGTTGAACCTCGGCCAAGACGCCTTCTACTCGGGCACCGTGGCTGCGGCTCGTGAAGGTGCTTTGCGAGGCATCCCATCGATTGCGTCGAGTGCGCATCACGAAGCCGATCTCACCAAGGTAGCCGACCTTACTTCACGGCTCGCGCGCTCTCTCTGGGAAGAGACGCATGGGAGCGTCGGCGACGTGATGCGCCCGTTGCTTGGGCGGCGTACACCGCTCCTGAATCTCAACGTCCCTGTCCATTGGACCGGCGAGATTCGTCGTACGCGTCTCGGCACTCGACTCTACGAAGAGATCATCGACGTCCGGATCGATCCGCGCGGGCGCGAGTACATGTGGCTCGGAGGCCCGGGCGTCCGCCACGAAACCGACCCGGGCAGCGACACCGAAGCGTACGACGCGGGGGCCGCATCGATCACACCGCTCATCCTGGATTTGACCCACCACGAGGGCTCGGCGCTCACCGACAAGCTTATCGAGGGCGTCGGCGCACGGCTCGCAGGGGACATTCTGCGGTCTGGCGACTGATCCGACGGTCGCCGCCGCACCGCAGGCCCCAACGACGAGATCGCGACAAATCGAAAGTGGCTAGCCCGGATCATTCATGACGCGATTGCGGTAGAAGGCCGAGACCGCAGCGAGAAGGGCGCACGCCGCATCGCAGGACCGAGGCGTACTGTACGTACGCCGCAGGTCCGACAAAAGCCGTACGACCTTCGCAGCAAAGGAATCGGCTCTTCTAAGCGGAGTCGTCATGAATGATCCGGGCTAGACGGGATCACGCTTCTTCAGGATAACGATCAAGCCGACGAGCATCACCACGGTCATACCGGCCAGCACGGCAATCGGGAGCCAGCGCTGGTCGTACCTGACGAAGCCCCATGCACCTTGGAGCGAGTCCGATGCCATCTGGGCGATGGCGCATTGGAAGCTGCCGTTGAAAACATAATCCGGTGGACTGTTGAGCGTGGATTGCTGAAGGTTGATGTACCAGGCCGGATTGTTCTGAATCGCGAGGCGCTCCCAAGCAATGGAACCTTGAAAACCCCAGCGTGCCGGCATGATGTACATCGGCCACTCGAGCACGGGATTCGTCGTCATCGGCACCATAAGCCCGCCCAGAACGACTTGCGGAATAAGCGCGATGGGCGTGAGCGACATGGCAGCTTCGGCCGAGGCCACCACCGTCGAAAGGAGAAGGCCGAGCGCCGTTGCATTCATTGCGACTGCGATGATGACCGCGAGCTCACCGAGGAAGGCCTGCATCCCCCCGTTGAATTCGAGAAAGAAGAAGACGACTCCGAGCAGCACGAAACACTGGAAGATGCAGATGAGTGTGAGGATGATGTATTTTGAAAGGATGTAATTGACAATCGAGAGATTCACCATCCGCTCGCGCAGATAGATGGCGCGCTCGGTCACGATCTCGCGCGCAGCGTTCGAGGTGCCGAACCACACGGCGCTGACGATGACGAAGAACATCGCGGCCGAGTGATCTTGTGTTGGCAGCATATGCGAAAGGAGATCATTCGAATTTTGGGAACTCTGAACCTTCTTCCCGAGCTCTTGCAGCGCGCCGATGCACCAAAAGGGAACGCTCTCCTTCTGCCCGCGGAAAACGGCCGCCAGCATGATTCCAATAATGGGCGCCTGAAGAACCATAATCCAAAAGCCGGCGCGATCGCGCCACTTCACCGTCAAATACCGGCTCATGAGAAGCTTGAGTTGCGTCAGGAGGGCAACATCCGGGCGACTCGGAACACCGCGCGCCACGGGCACGGTGCCAACCGCGCGCCGCCCCGAATACATCTGTTGAAAGACGGGATTTTGGTCGTTCATGAACTCCGAACGCCAACCGCGCGCCGCCTCGAGGCGCGCGTAGTTGCGTGGGATGTTCGGGTTCGTGGCCCTCATTTGATCGAACACGACGCGCTCGCGGATGTTGAGCATGTCGAACATGTCGCGAGGATTGTCGATGGTACGATTCTGAGCCTGCGGCAGCGCGCGGTAGGGACCCTCACGCTCGATGATGGAGGAGAAGAAGCGGTAACTGGATGCCCCCGTCGGACCGAAATACGTCGGAATGCCCCCGTAGCCCATGATGAATGCGAGATTGAATTTCTCGTATTCGTCTTTCGCGGGCTGGTGAATCGTCATGACAATCGTCTTGCCGGTCCTCTTCGTGAGATCGTGCAAGAGATTGATGAGCGCCGTCGTGTCGTCGGCGGCGAGACCCGACGTCGGCTCGTCGAGAAAAAGAATCACCGGATCGGTCACGAGCTCGAGCGCGATGTTGACGCGCTTTCGCTGGCCGCCGGACAATACCTTCTTTTCGGGCTTGCCGATCTCCAGATGCATGACCGCTTCGAGGCCGAGATCGCGCAGCGTCTGCTCCACGCGCTGATTGATCTCCTCGTCGGAGTAATCGTTCGGAAGACGGAACCGTGCGGAGTATTTGACGGCCTCGAAGACCGTGAGCTCCGGATGGACGATGTCGTCCTGCGGGACATAACCAATGACACCGCGAAGTGCGTCGTAAATCGTATAAAGGTCTTCGCCGTTGATACGGACTTGTCCCGCCGTGGGAGGCAAATAGCCATTCAGCGTCATCAGCAAAGTCGTTTTGCCAGCGCCGGACGGGCCCATGAGCGCGATCATGTCGCCGGGCAAAGCCTTGAACGATATGTGATCGAGCAAGGTTTTCATCTGGCTCTTGTCGTCGCGATCGGGAACTTCGAGGAAAAGGTCCCATGCTTCAATCTCGTAAAGCGGCTTTCCCGCCCAAGAATGCTGATCTTCAACGACGACGTTGACTTGTTGGCCGGCAATGTGGATGAGCACCGGCATCGGGCCGATGTTGACCTTCTCGCCGTGCGAGATTGGCACGCGCTGGCCGCGCGCGATGCGCTGACCGCGCACGATGGTGCCGTTGGCGCTGCCGAGATCCTCGAGAAAGAGCTGACCGCCCTGGGTGACGATCTGTGCGTGGTGCGCGGAGACCTGCGGGTGCGACACGACAATCTTGTTGTCCGGCGTTCGGCCGATGCTGATGACGCTTCCCCGGAGCTCATCGAGCTTCAGTTCGCCGATGACCGTGCGGTGCTTATGAGGGGCATCGCTCGCAGGGCCACCAGCACCCGCAGGGCTACCAGCAGGGCCACCAGGAGGCCCTCCATATGCGCTCGGCGCGAAACCACCGGTCGGCGCTCCGGCGCCACCACCCGCAAAGGCCTGCGCAAGCTGGCCGAGAAGCGGCACGGGCACGGGCACCGGACCGAAGGCAACGACGCCGTTTGGATCGAGTGGAACAGGCACATTGGGAGGAATGCGACCGCCGCCAATGTAGGTGCCGCTCGTCGATCCCGAGTCTTGCACCATCATGCGGTCCATCATCACGATCGCGTGCGTGGCGCTGACCGCGGAGCTCGCGACAACGAGCGACGATGTTGCGGCCTCGCGACCGATGACGAGTTGGCCCGGAGGCGCCTTCTGCTGACCACGCGACATGGCCATCAGAACAATGGCCGGATGCGAGAATGGGACGAGAACCTGACCTACTGCGAATTGTCTTTGGAAGTCGAAAGGCGTCTCTGTGCGCGGTGCAACGGGCGCACCATTGGCCGTTGACGGTCCCGCACCATCGTCGATGAAGACGAGATGAGAACCGCGCTTGACGATGCGCGCGTGACGCGGAGCAACGCCGCCGCCTTGAAGGACAACGTCGTTGTCGGGGGCACTGCCAATCGAGATTTGCTCCTTGCCGAAGCCTGGAATCATAAGGCAGGCATACTAACCCGGAAGCGGCGGAGGCGGAGGGAGTTCATGAGCACCGACACACTCGAGAGTGACATCGCGGCACTCGCAAACACGGGAGAGAGCAGCCACCCCGTCCACGGGTAGAGAAGACCCGCGGCGACCGGAATCCCAATCAAGTTGTAGATGAATGCCCAGAACAGATTTTGGTGAATGGTGCGAAGCGTGGCGCGCCCGAGACGAAGCGCCGTGGGAACGCCCGAAGCGCTGGAACGAAGGAGCGCGACGTCGGAAGCGGCCATCGCGACGTCCGTGCCCGAGCCGATCGCGATGCCAACATCGGCGGCGGCGAGTGCGGGCGCGTCGTTGATGCCGTCGCCCACCATCGCGACCACGCGACCTTCAGCGCGACGCTCCGACACGATCCGCGATTTGTCCTCGGGCGCGACGCCGGCAAAGATCTCGCTCACACCGAGCTCGTCACCGATGGTGCGCGCCGTGCGCTCGCGATCGCCGGTGAGCATGCCGACGCCGATGCCCATCGCGCGAAGATCCAGGATGGCTTGCTTCGCACCCGGCGCAACAGGGTCCGCGACGGCGATGAGCCCGGCGAGCTCCTTGCCGACAGCGCAAAAGAACACTCCGCGCCCTCGGCCCGCGAGCTCTTCGGCCTTGGCCTCGAGCGGGCTCGGATCGACGGAAACCTCGCGCAACCATTCGGTTGTCCCGACGCGAATCACGTTCGAGTCGACGCGCGCCTCGATTCCTTTGCCGGGCACATTTCGGAAGCCATCGGCGCGGCTGAGCGCGAGCCCCTTGTCTTCCGCGCCGCGAACGAGCGCACGCGCAAGAGGATGCTCGCTCGGCTTTTCTGCGCTCGCCGCCAGGGCGAGCAGCGCGTCCTCTCCGCGACCGGTCGCGTCGACGACGTCCGTGACCGACGGCGTGCCTTGCGTGAGCGTGCCGGTCTTGTCGAAGAGTACGAGGTTCACGCGGCTCACGGTCTCGAGCACGGGCCCGCCCTTGAAGAGGACACCGAGCTCCGCGCCGCGGCCCGTGCCAACGGCAACTGCGGCGGGCGTCGCGAGACCGAGCGCGCACGGACACGCGATGACGAGCACGGCGACGAAGCGCGTGACCGCGATGGCGAAACCTTCGGCGGTGGGGTTCACGGCGAACCAAACGAGCAAGGACACGGTGGCGATCGCGAGAACGATCGGAACGAAGATCGCGCTCACCTTGTCCGCAAGGCGGGCGATCGGCGCCTTTCCGCTTTGTGCGCGCTCAACGGCCTCGACGATGCGCGCGAGCGCGCTGCCTTTGCCGGCGGTTGACACGACGACGGTGAGCGCGCCGCTCTGGTTGAGCGTGCCGCCATAAACTTCGTCGCCCGCGTTCTTGTCGACCGGAAGGCTCTCGCCGGTGAGCATGGATTCATCGACGGCCGACGGTCCGCGCAAGACTTCACCATCCGCGGCGATGCGTTCACCGGGTCGGACGACGATACGATCGCCGCGCACGAGCGCGGATGTTGCGACCTCTTCTTCGACGTCGTCGTCTTTGCGAAGACGCCGCGCCGTCTTCGGCTGGAGGGACACGAGATGATGCACGGCCTCGGCGAGATGCTTTCGCGCGCGCGACTCGAGCAGCTTTCCGAGTAAAATGAACGACAGAATGGCTGCCGACGCCTCGAAGTACAGATGCGGCGCATGCACGTGCTCGGCGGTCGCGAAGAGCCCCGGCGCGATGAGCGCGACGGTCGACTGAAGCCACGCTGCACCCACGCCGATCGCGACGAGCGTGTTCATGTCGGCCGTGCGATGACGAAGCGCGACGAGCGCGAGGCGGAAAAAGCGACGGCCCGGTCCGAAGACAACGGGCGTGGCAAGCACGAACTGGAGCCAGCGCCCAAAGGTCGACTCCGTCCATGGCAAGAGGCCGTGAGACATTGCAACGACGAGGAGCGGCACCGTGAGGACGACCGCGATCACCAACGACCGACGGAGCTCCTGCACCTCGTGCGCGTCGGCGGCGGCTTCGGCGTCGAGTGTTTCGCTTGCCTCGACGATTTCGACGACCGGTGCAGGCTCGGGGCGAACCGTTTCGTACCCCGCCTGCTCGATCGCCGACGCAATCGCGTCGGGCGTGGTCTCGCTCGGCGAGTACGTGATCGTTGCCCGGCGCAGCGCGAGGTTGACTTCGGCACTTCGTACACCACGCGCCTCAGACAACGCCGTTTCCACGCGCCGCACGCAGCTCGCGCACGACATGCCCATCACCGGGAGCTCGATTCGGGACGAAGAGCTCACGCGCAACTCACTTACGGGTCTTGTACCCCGCCTGCTCGATGACCGACGCGATCGCATCAGGCGTGGTCTCGCTCGGCGAGAACGTCACGGTCGCATGTCGCTGCGCGAGGCTGACTTCGGCACTTCGAACACCGCGCGCCGCAGCCAGCGCCGTTTGCACACGCTCTACGCAGCCCTCGCACGACATGCCAAAAACCGGTACCTCGATTCGCTTCACATCGTCGGTCGTCATGATGTACCTCGCTTCTTCTTAGAGCGTGCCGCCCGCAGCACGGCATTGATTTTCAAATGCGGCAACGTCGGCAGGTGGCTTGCCCGCTTTCTTCGCCCATCGCGCCAGCGTACACGCGCGCGGCTCGCCGTTCGGCGCGGTCGCGTCGGAGTTCTCTGGCGCAGCGTCATGCGCGGTGTGCCGCGAAGGCGTTTGAGCGTCGACAATGGGAACGGTGACGTGCGACGGAGGGCGATGCATGACCCAGAGGAACGCTCCTCCGATTGCAAACGCAGCGATGCCGAGCGCGATCCCAAGGACGACGGGGGCACGAGAAGGCACACGAGCGCTTTGTGCCCAACGCGGAGAAGCTTGCGCAACGCCCCGAGGTCTTGCAGGCATGGCGCGCACGGTGGGAATGCGACGCGCGTCGGATGGTGACGACGGGGGGAGGCCGGCCGTTGGCGCCGACGCCGGCATCGCGTGATCTGCGAGCAACGTCCCGCCTGCATTCGAATCGGCCGGAGAATCCAGCGCCGTCAACGGCACCGTCTTCAAGAGCGTGGGCGCCGCGTGCGCCGCGACGGATGCCTTCGTGCGCACGACCATGGCCGTGATGTTGTCGTGGCCACCGCGAGCGTTCGCAAGATCCACGAGCTGACCGGCTGCCTGCTGCGCTGGCTTCGATCCCGCGATGTCGAGGATCTCTCCGGGACCGACGAGATCGCTCAAGCCATCCGAGCAAAGAACGAAGACGTCGCCAGCAACAAAGGCAACGGGGTCGGATCGGAATTCGACGTCCACGTCCTTCGCGATACCGAGTGCACGCAGGATCTTGTTCGCATCCGGGTGATTCGCTGCATCTTCGGGTCGAAGCACGTTGTGATCGACCATGGCCTGGACCATGGAGTGATCCTTGGTGATCTGCAGCGCCACCCCGGCGTGAACGAAGTAGATGCGGCTGTCGCCGACGTGCGCAATCTCGGCGCCACCCGCGTGGATGAGCACCACCACGACGGTGGAACCCGGGCGTTGACCGCTCTCTGTCGGAGGCATGGACCAAACGCGCCGGTTGGCTTCCTCGATGGCGACGCGCAACGCATCTCGAGGTGCGGCGGTCTCGGGTGCGGCTTGCACGAGCTCGACGATCGTTTTGACTGCGAGCTCGGAGGCTTCTTTTCCACTGGCGTGACCGCCCATGCCGTCGCACACGACCGCGAGCAGTCCGAGCGGCGTCTCGACGTGCGCCGCCGAGTCTTCATTCACTTGCTTGGTTGGGTCGCGGCCCGGATCGGTCCGGAACGCAATCTCGACCGCCGGGATCTGGAGAGCCTCTTCACTCACGAGTCGACCTGAACGCTGAATTCCACGGGCCCGAAACGAAGCGTGCCCCCTGGCGGCACGGTCGTCCAGACGCCCGCCGCAATTCGCGCTCCTCCGACGTACGTTCCGTTGTTCGACTGTTCGTCGCGCACGTAAAGCTGTCCTGCTTCGAACTTGAGCGTCGCATGAAAGCCGCTCACCCGCGGCTCCGTGAGCGTCACCGCGCACCGAGCCGAATCACGACCAACGCACACCTCGACGCCCGCGCGAATCGCAAACTGACCGGCAGCACCGAGAATGGTTGCACCGGTTGGCGGATTGGACCCATACGGATTGGGCGGAGGTGTGAGTGCCGGTGACTCCATGGCTCCGGTGAGCGGAAACGTCGGAGCCTCGGACGCGGACGCCGACAGATCGCGAGGCAAAGGCTGACCGCACGAAAAACACACCGACGACTGACCGGGTACAGCCATGGTGAGCGTGTTGCACGCGGGGCAGCGCACCTGATGAACAGGCGCGCCCCCCGCATCAGCTAAAGGGTAGCCACCTCCTCCTGCGTCAGGCGGAGGGAACGGCCCTGCCGCCTGCACTGGAGGCGAAGGCGGACCAAAGGGGGAACCAACATCCGATGAAGCGCCATAACCACCGCCGCCGTAGTTGCCGGGAGGCGGTTGATAACCACCGCCGCCACCATAACCGCCAGCCACGACGGGAGACGGAGGCGGCTGGTGCCCGCGCCTTCCCCGACCACCACCGCCACCACCGCGCAAAAGCACGATGAGGAGAAGGAGAATGACGACGGCGAGACCGGCGCCGCCAAGGATGAGCGGCAAGTTGAAAGGCTTCTTCCCAGCCTTCAGCGTGAGGACGGTGTCGGCCGTGACGCCGCTCGCGCGCTTGGCTTTGTTGTCGTAAATCACGAGCCGCGTCACCGCGGCGTCGCCCGTGCCGTCGAGGATTTTTTCGTCGTCGGGCACGTTGATCGTCACGGAGGTCTCGCTGGCATCCACCGCGACGCCACGCATGTTCTGGGCAGTGAGATTTTGCATTGCCTTCTTGGCAATGTCGAGATCGTTGCGGTTGACGTTTTGATCGGGCTTGGTGCCCGCGGGAACGAAGTACGCCTCGGCGCGCGTCTTGTCTCCGCCCCAACAGAAGTCGCCGTAGATGCGAACGGTGCCCCCAGGATACACGGGATTTTTGTCTGCTTCGGCCTTCGTCTGCGCCACGTTGATGTCGAGCGGCCACGACGTTGGGTCAACACCGATGGGAACGTTTTGAAAGCTGCCGTCCGGCATGATGGGCGGCTGGGTGTTGAAGACGAGATTGAACGACTGCTCGGACATGGTGGCGAGACAGGCTATGCGCCACTTGACGACCCACATCTGATCGAAACGCTGCTTGACGAGAGAGAAGATGGTCTTGGCTTTGTCGATTCCTTGGCCGGTGCGAACGATGTCGAAGAAGCCGCCGATCTCCGGATTCGACAGGTCCTGCATGAACTGCATGTCGTTCGCGGCGTAGATCTCGTTGGTGAGTCCGCCCGCGTTCGGGAAGAAGATCGAGATGACCGGTAACGGCGTCTTCGGCGCGAGAGGATTGTCTTCTGGGAAGCGGCCTTTGTTGAAGTACTGCTTCATCATCTCGGCACTGGGCGAGGCACTCGCCGCGTCTTCACGGCCCGCACCGTTCGACAAGACCACCATCGCCTGATGCATGGGCACGTTTTGGATCGAGCCCGTGTTGCCGATGTCGCCAAATGACGAAGCAATGGCTTTGATCTGGTTGAACATCGGACGACCGCGCTGGTGCGACGGCGACGGCGACGTGACCTTGTTTAGAACGGTCACGAGCGTCCCGATTTGCGACGCCGGCACCCACGACGAGGCCTGGACGTACGTGCTGATGCGGTCGTCGAAGATAATCAGCTTTGCGATGTCGTTCGGCCCCAGCGCCCGAATGAACTGATCGGCGACCTTGCGCGCGTCTTCGAACCTTGCACCCATCATGCTCGACGCGTCGAGCGCAATGAGCCACGCCGTTCCAACGAGTGGATCTTTGGTCGAGGCCGCCCAGCTCGCTTTGCCCTCGAACCTGGCCGGAACGTCGGCGCCGTCGACGCGCACCATGAGGTGAGCGTCGTTGTCCGGAAATGCAAACGGCGTCCAAAGCGCATTCTTCGTCTCGACCGCCTTCGAGATGCAGTCGAGCAGATCGTTGCCTTTTTTCTGCCCGCAGCCGGCGTTCGTGACCACCTCGCTCATCGGTGTAAATTGCACGATTTCGACGACGGTCGTGATCACCGGCTGGCCACCCGTGATGCCGGCGCGCGGGTCGATCCGGAGGATGCGGGCTGTTGGTGCGGCACCTGAGGCGCGCGCGAAAAGCAGCACCGCGACGAGTGCGAGCCACGCGGTGATTGTTCGCTTGGTCATAGTGAAAGGCACTGCCCTTTCCCACGCGACCGGGAACCGGTCACGCTGCCGAAAAACGAGCAGCAGGTTACTACGGGACGCTACGGCGCTGCGGATAAAATCAGACCGCTTTCAAGTTGACGCGAGGTCGAGGCAGGGTCAGCGGAGGATTTTCACGATCGTGGAGAAGCCACCGAAACGAATCTTGTCGCCGTCATGCAAATCGCGCTTGCCGGTGAAAACGAGGGGCTCTTCGTTGACGTACGTTCCGTTCGTCGAACCGGTGTCCTCAATCACGATGGTACCCGCAGCGCCGTCAATGCTGAATGCGGCGTGTCGCGAAGAAATCGTCTGGTCGGCCAGAGGGATATCCACTTTCTCACCCGAGTTCGCGCGCCCAACCGTCTTGCGACCGCCCATGAGGGGCCAAAACTCGCCCAGCGAATTCGATTGATAAGAAACGAGAAAACCGCGAAGCGCGTTTGGCTGAAGGTTCGCCGGAATCGCTTGGTTACTCGCCGCTACCTTCGGTGGGTCGCCGTAAGTGCTGCTCCTTACGGGAGGGACAACGGGCGGTGGCTGTTGGAAGCCCGGATCTTGCGGAGGGTAACCTTGCGGTGGCGCATTGAATCCTCCATACGGCGGTTGCGGCTGGGGATCGCCGTAACCGCCGGGAGGAGAACCAAAGCCGCCTGGCTGACCGGGGCCACCGAAACCCTGTTGGCCGTAACCACCGCTGTATTGATCGTTCCCGAACGACATGCCATCAATCGCGATGGGATGACCGAATGGGCAGAAACTTGCGCCACGCGGGATCTCGTGGCCATCGCTGCAGCGCGCGGTGTCGCTTTGAGCTTGCGGAGAGCCGAAGCCCGCAGGCGGCGGTTCGCCAAAGCCACCACCACCGCCGCCCGCAGGCGGGGGCGCGGGCGGAGGGAAGCCACCAGGCGATGAACCAAAACCTTGCGCACTTGCACCGGCCAACGGCGCTCCGCAGCCATTGCAAAACTTGTCCGTCGTTTGGGGGATCACACCGCACTGACACGGATTCATCGTTTCTCCTCACCTCACGCCAGTTCGTCCGACGCTCGTGCACAGCATATCGGAACTGAATAAAAAAGAACAAAGGTCCGTGTCCAGCGCTGCTTGATATGTCGTCGAACGACGAAACGACCCCGGCCCGGCGTTGCCTAGCGTACCCTAGAATCAGCGAGCGCTGCTTCGGCGGCAGCGGCCTCGATCACGACACGCAAGGGAACCCGGTGGTTGCGCGCTGCCGCGAGGCACGCGTCGAACTCCGGTTTGCGCAAAGGGGGACCGAACGCGTCCTCGGCGATCTTGACGGGGATGACGCCGAACGGCGTTGAGACATGCTCGACGCGCCGCGGACGTTCGATGCGCGCGACCTCGTAATGCCGGACGCCGATCGTCGTGCTCTCACGCAGCATGATCGCGGCGATGGCGTCGCGAAGAGCGAGCGGGGCGAGCGCACCGAGTTGAAACGCCGGCCGCCCCTTCTTCATGACGAGGGGAACGGCCCACGCATCGAGTGCACCACCTGCGAAGAGCGCGTCGATGCAATGACCGAGCAACTCGCCGGTTGCATCGTCGATGTTCGCCTCGACGACGACGTGCGAAGCGGAGGGACCCGAGGCGTGCGCGACCGGCGTTCCGAGCACCGCGCGGAGAAGGTTCGGCCGATCGGCGAGTGTTGCGGTGCCCGCACCCCAACCCGTGCGCTCGGGAGAAAACGTTGGCCAGCGCGTCGTACTCTCGGCATGCGCACCAACGATGGCCGCACCGGTGGGTGTGACGAGCTCGAAGGCAACGCCCGCATCGTACGTTGGAAAGCCCTGCAGGCACTCGACGACGGCAGGCGGCGGTAACGGCAAAATACCATGCCGAGCCTTCACCCATCCGTGGCCCATGGGCAGCGGCGAGACAACGAGGCGCGCACCAAGGTAGTCGAGCGCCGCGGCGCTTCCTACGACGTCGACGATGGCGTCGACGGCGCCGACTTCGTGCAAATGCACGTCGTCGGGCGGCATGCCGTGCACCCTCGCCTCGGACTCCGCGAGTCTTCGGAACGTCGCTTGCGCCCTCGCTTTGATGCCGGGCGATAGCTCCGACTCGTCCAGCATCGTGCGAATCGCGCCGTAGGTTCGCTCGGGCTGAGCAGCGTCGACGTGAACGTCAAACGCCGTTGCGACGATCCCGCTTCGTTCACGCGTGCCGAAGTGGAGGTGGAAGCCATGGAGCGACAGCACGGAGGCCGCCTCGACGATGACGTGCTCGGGGACGCCGAGATCGACGAGCGCTGCGATGATCATGTCGCCCGCGAGTCCGCTCGGCGCATCCAAGAAGAGAATCTTGCCGCTGCCGGCATCGCGCTCGAGAACGTCGCGCTTCACGCGAGCATCGCCGTGCACGTGATCGTGATGATCGTGCGCGTGGTGATGATCGCTCATGGCGTGGCCTTCGACTTTATCGCGCAGAGCGCGCGCGCACCCGCGCGCAAGATCCTGGCAGCAGCGAACGCGGCTCCGAAACCGTTATCGATATTCACCACCGTGATCCCTGACGCGCAGCTCGTCATCATTCCGCACATTGCCGTGATGCCCCCGAAGGCTGCGCCATAACCCACCGACGTTGGCACCGCGATGACGGGCACATCCACGAGGCCGCCTACCACGCTCGCGAGTGCTCCTTCCATGCCTGCGATGACGATGATGACATGGGCTTGCTCGAGCACCGGTTGCTTGTGGAGGAGACGATGGATGCCGGCAACGCCCACGTCGAACACGCGCTCGAAGCACACCCCGAGCATGCGCATGGTCTCGGCGCACTCCTCGGCAACGGGCAGATCGCTCGTACCCGCGCTGACGAGCGCCACCTTCACGTCGGACAGCGCCGCGATCGGCGACTGCTCGAGCGCGCACGTCCGCGCCAGCGCCGAGTAGCGCATCCCACCGATCTCGCGCGCGACGAACGCCGCATTCGCCTCGTCGATACGTGTAATGAGCACGTTTTGCCCCATGCGCGCGAGCTCGCGCGCGATGGCCACGATCTGCTCCTTGGTCTTTCCCTCACCGAGGATCACTTCGGGGGCGCCTTGCCGAAGAGCGCGATGATGATCGACGGTCGCGAAGCCGAGATCGACGAACGGCAAGTGGCGCAAATCGGCGACGGCGTCGTCGATGGTTTTCGCGCCTGCCTTCACGCCTACGAGCAGATCTTTGAGACGTGCTTCATCCACGCGCGCTCCTTAGCATGGGACGGCGTGCACGCGTCACGCTGTCCCGACGCACCAACGTCGCAATCCGTCCGTGCTAGCTTCGCGCCATGCAAACGGAAGCCATGGTCATGCGCGCAACGGGGGGGCCCGAGGTCCTCACACGAGAGACGATCGAACTATCGGATCCGGGGCCGCGCGAGGTTCGAATCCGTGTGCGCGCGGTTGCACTGAACCACCTCGATCTCTGGGTGCGCGGGGGGCTTCCACGCATGCGCTACGAGTTTCCCCATCGCCTCGGCGCGGACGTCGCCGGCGAAGTCGACGCCGTCGGTCCCGGCGCCATCAACGCAAAGGTGGGCGACCGCGTGGTCGTCAATCCGGGGCTGTCTTGCGGCGTATGCGAGCGCTGCTTGAGCGGGCAAGACACCCTTTGCCACAGCTACCGCATCATGGGTGAAAGTACGCAGGGCGGTTACGCGCGGCACATCGTGGTGCCGGACGCGAACCTCTTGCCCATGCCTGCAAACTTGCCCTTCACCGACGTCGCCGCCGTCCCCCTCTGCTTTCTGACGGCATGGCAGATGGTCGTTCGCAGAGGCGACGTCCGCCCCGGTCAGACCGTGCTCATTCAGGCCGCCGGTAGCGGCGTTTCGAGCGCGGCGATCCAGATCGCGAAGATGCTCGGTGCGCGCGTCCTCACGACGACGAGCACCGACGAGAAGGCCGCACGCGCGAGGGCGCTCGGCGCCGACGAGATCATCAACTACACCACGCACGACTTCGTTGCAGAATGCAAGCGATTGACGAACAAGAGAGGCGTCGACGTCGTCATCGAGCACGTGGGCGGCGAAGTTTTCTCGAAAAGCATCCTCGCCACCACGAACGGCGGCCGCGTCGTCACGTGCGGAGCAACGACAGGCTCTACGCCGACCGTCGATCTGCGCCACATCTTCTTCCGTCAAATCCAGGTGCTCGGTTCGACGATGGGCTCGAAGGGAGATCTGTTCGGGATCCTCCGCCTCGTCGAGCAAGGCAAGCTTCGACCGGTGGTCGATCGCGTCATGCCTCTGTGGAGCGCGGCCGAGGCGCATCGGCTGCTTGAGGCACGCAAGGTATTCGGCAAACTCGTTCTCGAGGTGGATTGATCGTGGCATCGAAGGCCCTGCCCCTCGTCGCGGCTTGTCTTGTCGCCGCATGCAGAAGCTCCGCACCGCCTTCAACCCCCGCACCTTCGTCGCCCTCCCCAGCGAGTGCCGCGCCGCTAGCACCCGTTGCCCGCGCCGATCCGACCGACGACGACCTGCTCTATCTCGAAGACGTGCACGGCGAGCGCGCCTTGTCCTTCGCGAGGGCACACAACGCCATCACCGAGGCCGAACTCACGGCGAAACCCGGGTTTCGTGCACTCGAGGCGCGGCTTTTGTCTATTTATGGCTCGAAAGACAAAATCCCTATGCCGACGGTGCACGGCAACACCGTCCGCAACTTTTGGACCGACGAGCAGCATCCGCGCGGGCTCTGGCGTCAAACAACGCTTTTAGAATACAAAAAAGCGTCACCCGCGTGGACAACGTTGCTCGACGTCGACGCACTGAACGCAGCCGAGGGAGAGAGCTTCGTCTTTCACGGCGCGATCTGCCTTTATCCGCGCTACGAAAAATGCCTCATCAGGCTCTCGCGGGGCGGCGGTGACACGGAAATCGTGCGCGAGTTCGATGTTGCAAAAAAGGATTTCGTCAAGGGCGGTTTTTCGCTGGCCGAGGCGAAATCGAACGTGTCGTGGAAAGACGAAGATACGCTCTTCGTTGCGATGGATTTCGGTCCCGAATCATTGACGGAATCGGGGTATCCGCGCGTGGTCAAAGAATGGAAGCGCGGCGCGCCACTCTCCGACGCAAAAACCATTTTCGAAGCAGAGAAAAGCGATGTTCGCGCCTGGTGCGGACGCACGTTCGGCCGGGGGCGTCACCACGACGTCTGCTCGCGCACCATGGATTTCGAACACCAGGAAGTATCCATTCTCCAGAGATCCAAACTCGTGCGTCTGGGCACACCCAACGAAGCCGAGGTGTCGTTGTGGAACGACGACGTGTTCGTGCGACTCAAAAGCGACTGGAAAATCGGCGAGACAACGTACGAGAGTGGCAGTCTCCTTCTTTCCGAGCTCGCCCCGCTCCTTGCGGGGAAATACGACTTTCAAATCCTCTACAAGCCAGCACCGCAAACGTCGCTCAAAGCCTTCGAGCCAACCAAAAACAAGATTCTGCTCAACGTCATGAGTGACGTCACGAGCAAGATCACGCTTTTCTCGCGCCGCGGAACCGAATGGGTGGGCACGGCACTCAAGGAGAAAGCCGGATCCATCGAGGCCTACGCATTCGATGACGACAACTCCGACGATGCTTGGGTTTTGACCGAAGACTTCACCACGCCAAGCACGCTGTCTCTCTGGAATACGCAAACCGGCGAGCGCACCACGGTGAAGAAGAACCCGTCTTTTTTCGACGCGTCAAACCTCGAAGTTGCACAACATTTCGCAACATCGAAAGACGGAACGAAAATACCTTATTTCGAGGTTCGCAAAAAGGGACGCACGAGCCCTGGCCCCACACTCCTCTCGGCCTACGGCGGCTTCGAGAGATCGATGACACCCAGTTACAGCGGCTTGCGCGGCGCCGCGTGGCTGGAAAAGGGGGGCACGTTCGTGCTCGCAAACTTGCGCGGCGGCGGCGAATACGGACCTTCGTGGCACAAGGCCGCCATGAAGGACAAGCGCCAAAATGCCTACGACGATCTCGCGGCGGTTGCCGAAGATCTCATTCGCCGCGGCGTGACGACAGCGAGATCCCTCGGTGTCATGGGCGGGAGCAATGGAGGCCTGCTAACGAGCGTGATGCTCACGCAGCGCCCCGAGCTTTTCGGCGCAATTGTGAGCTTGGTGCCGCTGACCGACATGAAGCGGTATCACAAGCTTCTCGCTGGAGCGTCATGGATGAGCGAATATGGGGATCCCGACAATCCGGCGGATTGGGAAGCACTCAAGAAATTTTCTCCGTTGCACAATATCCGACGTGCTGCCTCCTATCCGCCAGTGCTTTACACGACATCAACGAAGGATGATCGCGTCCATCCGGCGCACGCACGTAAGATGGTCGCGCGTCTCGAAGCGCTCGGCCACACGCCACTCTATTATGAGAATATCGAAGGAGGCCACGGCGGCGCGGCCGACTTGAAACAGCGCGCTTATGTGGACGCGCTCATCTATACCTTTCTCGCATCACATCTCGGGTTATAATGTACTACCGTGAGGAGTACATAGGGGCCCCGGACACGGCGCCCGGCGATGCGTCGGAGCGAAACGCTATGTTGGGTTCGCGTTTGGCAGCTTCGAATGCAGCCTGCGCGAGGTGCTTGAAGGCATCGACGCGCGTATAGACATGATTGCCAAGGTCCGTGCAGCTTCCGCCGCGGGAGATGACGCCGACGATCTCGCCGGTTGAAAGATCGATGGCCGGACCACCGGAGTCGCCGCGGCAAGTAGCAGTATCGACCTCGAATTCGTGGGGGCCGAGCACCGCGCCGGTCTTGGCATTCGCACTTGGGCCCATCGCGAGAACGGTGCTCTTCGTGCGCGCGGCCCTGCGACCAATGACGTTCGACGGACCACCGCCGAAACCGACCGGCATGATGATCCCACCAGGTTCGACCGACGAACCAAGGCGCATCGACAGGACATGCACGTTCGGAATGGGACGATCGAGCACGAGGAACGCAACGTCGGCATCGCAGAGCACCTGCCCCGCGGGGTGCAACGTGCGAGCCCCATGTGCGACGGGGGAATCGGTGTCGGGGTGGAGTTGCGTGCCCGTGTAGACTGCAATCATGGACGGATCGATGTCTTCGGCAAGCTGATCGCCATTATGTGAATGGCCGCGCGCATCGCACGACGGTGTCGAAGTGACGGCGCGCGACACACAATGGCGTGCTGTGAGCACGAGATTTGGCGCGACGAGTGCGCCGCTGCAGAGCGTGAGATGCGCGGAGGTGTCGGCGGGCGTCGCAAGGGCAACGACACCCGAGGAAGCTTCCTCTACCATCGCATGCACGGCGCGATCATCTGGAACCTCTTCGCGCTTCACGCAGGCTCCTCCCAAAAGAAACGTGCCGACGGCAGTAAGCGTGATAGCGGGTGATGCGAGGGTGCGTGTCATGGACGATGCGACAAGTGCGGGCAGGATGATCCGCCGCCCTCATTCAATGTGAACGATCGAGAGCGATCGCGCGAGCACAGTGATGACGATTTCGTCCGGGAAAATGAGCCCACAACGTGTGCGCGCGCCTCACGACGTCGAACGATCGCGCATGCCTTCGAGTTGCGCGTTGAGCTCCGCTCCCACGAGGATCGAAAGGCTCGTGAGCCATAGCCACACGAGCAACACGGCGACGGCCGCGAGGCTGCCATAATAAATCGTGTACTTTGCAAGTGAACGCACGTAGACGCCGAAGCCCCAAGAAATGATCACCCATAGGACGACGGCGAGCAGTGCCCCCGGCAACACGCGACGCTTCACGCGCGCAGGGTAGGACACCGAGAACCGGAAGAAGAGCGCGAGAGCGAGCGCCGAAACACTCGTCGAGACGAGCAGCGCGAGCACGCCATGACCGGCGATCCGGAAGACCCTCGCGCCGCGCTGCAGGTGCACGAGCGACTGCCATTCGATGAGCGTGAAAGAGACGAGCGCGACGAACGCGAGCCCGGCGACGACGAACGCGAGTGAGAGCACGCGCTTTTTCCACCACGATCGACGAGGTGCGCCGACAGCAGTCTCGAGTGCGTCCATGAGCCCATGAAGACCACCCGCAGCGAGCCACACGAATCCGATCACGCCGAGCGGGCCCACGGCGCTCGCGCTCGCGAGGCGATCGATCTCCATTTTGATGGTGTCCTGCGCGGAGGGCGGAGCATTCTCGAGAAACGAAGCGATGAGCGCCGCGCTCTGGGTCTTCTGAAGGATGATGGCAGCGACATAGCCAACGAATGCGAGCGCCGGCAACAAACTCAGAAAGAAGTGAAACGCCATGGCGGGCGCCGCTTGGAAGGCGTCATGAAAGTAGAGTCCCTGCACGAGGCGGATCGCGCCGCGCGCGAAGTGCGCAAACCAAGGTGCACCGGCGGGCAGCGGAGGAGAGATCCGTGAGGGCTGTGTCTTGGTCTGATCGTGCATCGGGCGCGTCACGAGCGTGAAGAAAACGCGGCCTTGCGCGTGCGGTCAAACGCTTGTGCGCGCAATAGGACGTTGGAAACCACGCCGCTGCGGCCCCTTCCATCCACTCCGCGCTTCACGTAGTTTTAACCGCATGGTCAGACCCGGCAAAGGCCGGCGTGTCGACGACGACAGCGCGCTTCCAAAGGCCGTACGTTTACTAGCAGAGCACGTGGTTCGTGAGGGCGCCCTACGCAAGAGCGCACTCGTGAAACACGGGATCGCTCGAAGAGATATGGCACGCGCTCTCGCCGAGCTCACCGCACTCGATCTCGAAGTCACGAACAAATTCATTCGCGTACCGCTCGAAAGACAGCTCTCTGCCGAACTTGCAACCCATTGGTTGCCTCTCCGATCCATCGATCAGTACGTTCGAGGCGCGTCTCGGCGTGAGGCCATGCTCACCGCCATGAAACTCACTTCGTCCAAGCGTGCACGCATCATCGTGCGATCGACCGAGCTCGTTCTCGCGCCGTGGGACGCTCCCGTCTTGGACGACCGCGATCTCGATCGCCTCGAGGCAACCTTACGGTTGCTCGCGAACGCGCTGAAGCTCGCGCGGCGCAAAGCAGGTACGCTACTTCGTAGCGACGTCTCCAATGCACTGCACGCCGGCCTCGACCCCGCCATGGCGTCGGCGTCGAGTGTCGGCGATATCTCGATGCATCGCGTCCGCGCCTGCGTGGACGAACATCGCGAGAGCTCCGGCCTCACGTGGGTGCCAAAACTCGTTCGCGCGCTCGGCGGGCTCGCAGCACGCGACCGAGTCCACGCACAACTCTTTCGCGGCGCGCGTGCTGGCGAGCTCGAGCTCCGGCCCGAGAGTGGGATGGGGCGACTGTCGGAAGAAGACGCTGCGCTGTGTCCTTCCGGCCCGCAAGGGTCACGCCTGTCGTGGGTACGACGCATCGAGGATGAATCATGAGCACGCTGCTCGAGCCATTGTTCGCGAGCTCTCCATTCGATCAGAACCATGCTGATCCGTGGTCACGAACATTCATCGATCTGCCGTCGTTGAATGCCAAGATCACCAACGCCATCAGTGCGGCCATTCAGAACGTTCGGGTCACCGCGCGCACACCGGGTGGCGAGCTTCGAACATGGAGCATCCTCGTGCTCGGACCGGCCGGTGCAGGCAAAACGCACTTGTTCGCGCGCCTTCGACACAAGCTCGGTCCTCGCGCAATCTTCGTCCATCTGCGGCCGCTGCTCGGAACCGAGATGACGCCGCGCTACGTGCTCGGACAAATCATCCAACACCTCGCGTACGAAACGACCGAAGGCACGGGACTCAGGCAGCTCGAAGCGCTCGTTGGCGCGTCACTCGCGCAGCTCGAAGGATCGAATCCAGATTTTCCACGCGTGTTCGTCAACGAGGTCGCCGCACTCGACGAGACGACGCGCGCCGAGAAGATCGAGTGGGCCGTCGAAAAGCTCCTTCTACAGCATCAAGAAGCGGACGAGACATACCTCACACGCCTCCTCACGACTCCGTTCATGAAGCCCCCACAGCAGCGCGCGGCGCTCGCGTGGCTCGCGGGCCGCGAGCTCGAGGAATCCCAGATGCAGCGTCTTCGGGTGACCGCGGGCCTGCCCGAGGAACGCATCATCCAAGCGCTCCGAACGCTCGGCATCTTCGCTGCCCCCGGCGCGCCCGTCGTGCTCGTTTTCGACCAGCTCGAAAATCTCATGGACGGAGAAGCAACGGGAGCACGCGTCCGCGCCTACGCGAACCTGGTTGCCGAACTGTTCGACATGATGCGTGGCTACGTGCTCGTGCAGATGGCGCTCGATAGCGAATGGCAGCGAGGCATCGTCCCGGAGCTCAGTGAGGCGCAGAAGACGCGCCTCGGCGGAACCACGCAAATCATCGCGCTCCCAACGCCTGCTCAAGTGCGCGAACTCATCGCGCGATGGGTCGAGTACCTGCCACAACGCGACGAGCCGTTCCCGTGGCCGTTCGGCCATGAGCGCGTCGCAAAGTGGGCTGAGACGCCCGGGATGACTCCGCGCATGCTGATGATCGCATGCCGCGACGCACTCGCTCTCGGGCCAAACGCCTCGCTCGAAGAGCAAACAGCGAGCGCATCCGAGCCCGCCACGGCGGCGATCGACGGCGATCGCGAGGATGCGGCGCTCGAAGTGGCATGGGGAAAGCATTTGCAACATGCACGCATCGCGCTCGATGAAGCTGCCGAGGATCGACGAAGCGCGGATCCCGCACGGCTCGTTGGAGGCATCGCGTGCGCGCTGCGCTTCACGAGCGGCGTCACGACGAGCCGCATCGACGCGCGCCACCACCTCCAGATTCTCGCACGTCGTCTCGATCGACCCTTCGCCGTCGCCTTCCTTCACCAGAAGCACCCCAAGTCCGCCATCACGGCGCTCGAGCGCGCATCCGAAGCCTCGACCGAACACGCCGTGTTCCTCGTGCGAGAGCGATCCATGGATCTTCCTCCGACATGGAAGAAGGTGCACGCGACGCTCGCGACGGTCGTTCGGAAAGGCGCACGCTTCATTGTGCTCGAGCGCGATGACGCGGCTCGCCTGCTCGCGCTTGAAAGCTTCCTCGCGGCCGCCAAATCGCGCGATCTCGAGGACACACGCGGGCATGCATTCAGCGACAACGACGTCACGAATTGGATCGACCGATCGCTTCGAATCACCACATGGCCGATCATCGCCGCGATGATCGGCACCGAGAAGGAGGCACAAGAAAACGACGACCCGGTCGAGCCAATTTCGGCGCGCGATCCCGGTGTCGATGAAGCTTCCGCGCCCGAAAAAGCAGATGTCGCGTCCACGAGCAAACGAGCAGAAGGCATCGATGCGACGATTCGGGCATGCATCGGTCAGCTCCGGATCGCGTCGCTCGAGAGACTCGTGCGCGAGGTCGTGCGAGCAAAACCGGACGCAACGCGCACCGAGATCGTTACGGCAATCGATGACATGCCGAAGCACGTGCGCTGGTTCGGCCGCGCCATCGTTGCGGTGAGAGGCGCACGATGAGTCACTTCTCCGTCACGGAGGTGCGTAACGCGCTCAGGTGTCCTCGTATTTTCGCGCTCGGTCGAAGGGAGCGATCGGCCGTAGCTTTTCCCATCGGCTCATCGTGTCTCGGTGCCACCTTCCACCGCCTCGTCAACAGGTTTGCGACAACACTCGACGCACCGCCGAAGAGTGTCAACGAGCTTGCAGCGGGCACACCGCTCGACTCCATCGAAGCCGAGCTTCGCGTATGGCTACTCACGCTCCTTGACGACGAACTCACTGGCAATGCAACGCTCGCCACGATGCCCGGTGAAGTCGACGATCTCGCTCAAGCGTTGCGCGAGCTCGCGCATCATCTCGCAATGCGCCTGCGGCGCTTCGACGGAACGCCGGCGCAATCTCTTCGCAGACTCGTACGCGAAAGCGAGCATCTCGTGGAGGCGACGTTCGAAGACGGCGTCCAGATTCGAGGAACGCTCGACGCACTCTACGGAGAGCCTGATGGCTCTCTCGAGATCATCGAATACAAGCTCACTGATGAAGCCAATGACGCGCTCGATCGCGCGCAAGTTGCTCTTTATGGACACATGCTCAAACAGGCCAGGGGACTCGATGCCAAGCCGGTCGTGTTGAGATTCATGCCGATGCTGCGCGAAACGTCGCTCTCGACGATCGAGGCTGCGGACCTCGTCCTTCGCACGATTCGTCCGCTCGTCCGCAACATGATTCGGTGGAACGAAGAACCCCTGAGCGCACCCTCCACGGAACGACGCGATCTCTGTCCCGCATGCCCACTCGCAGAGGCTTGCGCCGAAATGTATCCCGAGCGCGTGGCACCGCGCGACGACCCGCCGGCAGGGGCGCCGCGGCTCGAGCCAGCCGGTGCGATCGAACCGGCGATGCCCGTCCACACAGCATCGACGTCCGATGAAGAAGGACGAACGCACGCGACCAACGTTCGTGATGCAATCCTCGGCGAACTTCGCAAGCAGGGCATCAACGCAATCTGTCCGCGTCCGCCAGTCGTTGGGCCAACACTCTTCGAGATTGAGGTGACGCGACCACGCGGATCGGTACGCGCGCTCGATCAAGCGGCCAAGGACGTCCTTCATCGCCTTGCCAGCGAAAACAGCATCGAGGCAGACTATGAACAGCGCGGCGGCAAACGCATTTACGTCGTTCGTCGCAAAGTCCCGCGGAAAGTTCTCCTGTCGTCGCTACTTGCCAATGCGCGCAACTACCTCTCCGAACAGCCAGGCCGGTTCGTGCTCGGAGAGCAGCCGACAGGCGAGGTTCTCTACGGCGATCTTTCCGACTCGAGCACCCCACACCTCCTTGTCGGAGGAACGACGGGAAGTGGCAAATCGGTGTTACTTCGAGGGATCATCGCAAGTTTAATTTACTATCATGGGCCTTCGTCCATTCGCTTTATCCTCATTGATCCAAAGCGCGTGACGTTCAATGTGCCATCCTTTCAATCCGCCGTTGGAAGTCATTTGGAGGGTCCCATCGGCTACGACGCCGACGACGCCATTCCTGTGATTGAGCGGCTCGTCGAGGTGATGGAGGAGCGTTACGAAATGTTCGCCGCCGCTCACGTGAGCGATATCCGCGAATACAACGAGCAAGCCAACGTCGCCGACCGGCTCGAGCGGAAAATCGTGATCATTGACGAATTTCAAGATCTGACAGCCGAAAAATCGAATGCGCGCCCCTTTTTCGACGGCGTCAAGCGACTTGGCGCAAAGGCCCGTGCAGCCGGCGTTCATCTTATTCTCGCCACGCAGCGGCCGGATAGAGACGTGGTACCTCCGCTCTTGAAGACGAATCTCGGTGGCAAGATTGCGCTTCGCGTCGCGTCGCAAATCAATTCGCGCATCATCCTGGACGAGGGAGGAGCGGAACGGCTGCTGGGCAAGGGGGATCTGCTCGCCAACCTTGGACATGGAGCGATGCGAGCGCAGGCGGCGATGATGTAATCGACGGAGTGGAGGGAGAGCTGGGTGGGACAAAAGGGGAAAGCCCGGGAGTGTGAGGCACTCCCGGGCTTGGTTGGGGGGAAAAATTCCGGCGACGTCCTACTCTCCCACACGGCTACCCGTGCAGTACCAT
>WQYX01000012.1 GCA_009781005.1 Polyangiaceae bacterium
CCAAAGACTACGAGCGAACGATGGAGAGTAGTGAAACATGGATTCAACTGAGTTTCATCAACCGCATGGCGCGACACTTGGCAGCGTAAAAACATCGCGTTTCCTGGTAAACATGCTCTAAGGCGTTCGGCACGTTGCACGGAAGTCGTGAAGCGACGCGCTCTCGCCGCCTCGAAACAGCGACGGATGTCTCGACAAGCGGCACCGTTGTCATGTACGAAAGGCCACGACAATGATCAGGTGTTGAATGCAACTTTCATCTGCCCGGTCTCATTACCCTGCGTGAGATTGTACTCTCGAAAGGAGTACAATCTCACCGCGATGCAACGCACGCTTGGGGCACTACTTCCGTCGCTTCGTCACCGAATGCCATGACTCATCGCTGCTTGTGGCCGATGGCCCAATAACTCAAACCCGGCATGCGCAGCCCGGCGCGAGCCGCCATGCGCGATAACGTGTTGTCGAGGTAAAGAGCACCATCGATGGCTGCCGTGATGGCCGCACCGCCAGACCATGCAATGTTTGGTATTTCGATGGGTGGTAACGGCCTTCCAATGAACTTTGCAGCATGCTCGCCGAGCACAGTGATTGCGCGCGGCAAGAGCAGGCTGTGAAAGAGCCCTCCACATTCGTCGATATGGATGCCTGCAGCCTCCAAGACCTTGTTGCATGCTTTGGGGCTATAGCGCCGATGGTGCAAGAGCACTGCATCGTGACGGCTGTAAAGGGGCTGCCAGGCGGGGACGCTGATGAGGATGAGGCCGCCCGGTTCGAGGTGCGTTTCGACGATGCTCCGCACGAAGCCAACATCGTCTTCGACGTGCTCCATGACATCAAGCATGAGGACTGCACCGAACATCGCGTTCTTCGGCAGTTCGCGTGTGAAATGCAAACTCGGATAACGATGCCCGAGCTCGGTGATCGCTTCATCGCTGTAGTTCGAGTCCCAACACGTGATGGCGTGAATGCGACTGCCAAGTTCGTTGAGCAAGCTATTCGCGAAGTACGCGTCCCCCGCGCCGCAGTCGAGGACAGATGGCGGCGCAGGATGGCCGAGAGTGCGCGCAAGCGTGGACCGAAAGAACGCGGCGCGGCTCTTTTCCCACGGATGGCGGGGTCCGGAGTTTGTTTCGATGAGATCCATGGATCGGCTATTAAGTCGGCCCGTGTGCTTTGCACGGAAGCGTGAGAATAACAGATGTCCGAATGCGCGCTCGTCATTCCTTGTTACAACGAAGAAAATCGTCTCGATGTAAGCGAGGTGCTGCGGCTCTCGTCGAGCCCGGACGTGCGCGTCTATCTCGTCGACGATGGGTCGCGTGATCGAACGCATGCTCTCATCAAAGACATCGCATCGCAAAGTCATGGGCGCATCGTCGCTCTCGGACTCCAAAAGAACGGCGGCAAGGGTGAAGCCGTGCGCTTCGGCATGCGCGCGGGGGTGGCGGCAGGTGCCACATTCGTCGGCTATCTCGACGCCGATTTCGCAACGCCGGTCGACGAAATCATCAGGCTCAAAGCGATTGCCGACACCGACTCCGTCGACGTTGTCATGGCTTCGCGCATCGCCATGGCCGGCACGGCGATTCGTCGCAAAGCCGTGCGGCATTACATCGGTCGCTGCTTCTCGACGGCGGCATCCCTTGCGCTCCGCGCGAAGTTCTACGACACGCAGTGCGGAGCGAAGCTCTTCCGCAACACCCCGCTCTTGCGTGCGTCGCTCGATCAGCCCTTTCGCTCTCGTTGGATCTTCGATGTCGAGATCCTTGCTCGTTTGCTTGGCGGTGTGGACGGTTTGCCGGGGATTCCGTTCTCTAAGTTTCGCGAAGTCCCACTCAACGCGTGGGTCGATGTCGCGGGCTCGCGCGTTCGCCTGCGCGAAGTAGCGACCGTCGGACAAGATCTCCTCGCCGTTGCACGGGATCTGCGCCGAAGGCGGCGATCCGTGTAAGATGCATGCGTGATCCCTCGCGAACGCCCGCTGTCGCCAACCTGGTTTAGGCTCGCATGCATCTCGGCACTCGGGCTTGTGCTCACACTTGCAATTTGGTCCGTCATCTTCCGGCACTATCCTGGCTCGGGGGGTGGTGATGGACCGTACTTCTTTCGCATGATCGAGGCGGGGAAGGTGAGCCTCTCACGATGGCATGAGCTGCCGCTTTGGAATCCCTACGAGTGCGGCGGCGTCCCGTTGTGGGATAACCCGCAGTCGCTGGTTGCGGCTCCTCTCATGCTGCTTTTTCAGTCGTGGAGCACGTCCGCGACCCTTGGCGTGTGGATCATCTTGCATGTACTGGTGGGCTTCGTGGGCATGTGGCTTCTGTCGCGCAGCGAGCTCGGCCTCTCGCGCATGGCCACATTCGTCGCTTCGTGTCTCTTTGCGTTTGGCTTGCCGATTTCGAATCATCTCGGCGGCGGACATATGGCATTCGTCGGCTTCCTCTACGCGCCACTTGCGCTCTACTTCTGGCGCCGTGCGGAGGACAACATCCGCCATGCGATCGGCCTTGGTCTGCTCGTTGCGCTCATGTTCTATGAAGGCGGCGTGTACGCACCCGTGCTCCTCGCGCTGATGCTCGGGATCGAGACCGTGACGCGTCTTTCGTCCGTGCCCCGCACACTCAAGCTCTCTCGCGCGGGGCTCGTGGTGCTTGTCATCGGCGTGGGTGTGGGGGCCGCGCGCTTGTTTCCCGTTGCCGATCAAATTGCACATTACAAGCGTCCGCTTGGTGCGGAGACAGATTTCATCGACTGGCAAATGCTCAAGAGCATGTACCTCGATCGCTGGCATGCCCTCCGCACGCCCCCGCACGACTATGTATGGGGCGAATACGTTGCATACATCGGTATCTTCGTGCTGGTGCTCGCGGCCCTTGGCCTGCTGCTCTCGATCACGACGGAGACCTGGTTCTTCGTTACGGCGCTTGTCGTCTTTTTCTTGATGCTTGGACACTTTGCATCGTTCGCCCCGTGGACGCTCCTGCGCAAATACGTGCCGCCGTTTCCGTCGCTGCGGGTTCCTGCACGTTTCCGGCTCCTCCTCGTCATGTTCATCGCCGGGTGGGCAGGCATCGCGACCGATCGACTGCCGAAGCTGCTCCTCCGCGTCTTCGGTCGCTCGCCGCTCGCACACGCTGCCGGCGTTGCCATTCTCTGCCTTGCACTCTTCGGCACTGGCGATGTTGCTGGCCATTCCGTCGATGTCATCAACAGTCAGTGGGATGGGCCTGCATCTGGGTCCGTCACGCCATCCCCCCATTTGTTTCTCGGCGGCGCCGGTATGGCATCCTTCATCGATCAGCCGCGTCAAAACCGTGGCAGACTCGAATGCTGGGAGGAGTGGGCACCCCATGCAGGTGCGCCACTCTGGACGGGAGATGTGCCGCAGGCGCGATCGCAGAACGACAAGGCGCATATCGAGAGCGTGATGCGCACGCAGAACTCATTTATGATTGACATCGAGGGTAACGAGTCTTCCACGCTTCTTCTCAATACGTCTTATGCGCGCGGATGGCGTTCGAGCATTGGCAGCGTGCGAGAGCAAAACCATCAGCTCGTGGTCGACGTTCCGGCCGGGCATCACGCCGTACGCGTCTGGTATTGGCCCGTGGGGCTCACAGTGGGTTTCTGGGTGACGGGTCTGAGTCTCGTCCTCTCGCTGATTGCGCTCGTGCGGGTATGCAGCCCCATCCGCCACGAATCCCAAGTCTGACAAATCCTGATAAAACCCCGCCCATGCTTCTCCCGGTTCTCTGCGGTCAGCTTCTCGTCGTCGGTCTCTCCGGAACGGAGATGTCACCAACGGAAAGGCGCACTCTCGCCGCCAGCGAGCGTGGCGGCGTCATTCTGTTCAAAAGAAACATCGCACCCAGGATGCTCGGCGTCGCAAGCCTCATTGCATCCGTGCAAAGTGCAATGCCTGATGGTCTTCCTGCACTTGTTGCTGTTGACCAAGAAGGGGGGCGCGTCGCGCGCCTGGGTCCGCCTGCCTTGGTGCTGCCTGCCATGCGGCGGCTTGGTGATCTTGGCGATGTCGATTTGCTGACGCGCGTGGCAGGCGCACTGGCCAAGGAATTACGTGCGCTCGGCTTCACCATGAATTTTTCGCCCGTGACCGATGTGCATACGCGTGCGGAGAACCCAGTCATTGGCGATCGTGCGTTTGCGGAAACACACGAAGATGTCGCTCGCTTTGCAGGTGCATGGGCAGATGGCCTGTCGCGGGGTGGCATCCTCACGTGCGCCAAGCACTTCCCTGGCCATGGGGACACCACGGTGGATTCCCACCTTGCACTGCCCCGCGTCGAACGCAGGCGAGCCGACTTGGATCGCGTCGAAATCGCACCCTTCCGCGCGCTCGCCAAGAGGCCAAGCATCGATGCCATGATGACCGCGCACGTGGTCTACCCATGCATGGATGCGGAACACCCCGCGACGCTCTCGCGTGCAGTATGCCATGATCTATTGCGGACGGAGCTCGGGTTTCGCGGCGTCCTCTTCTCCGACGATCTCGAAATGAAGGCCATCTCTCTCTCTCCGGGCGAGGCAGCCATCGCTGCAGTGGCAGCCGGCTGCGATGTGCTCCTCGTCTGCTCGAACGCCGATATGGCCAATGAAGTCCACGCGGCTCTCGTGCACGAGGCAGAGGCGAGCGGCACATTCCGCGCGCGCTGCGCGGAAGCTTTTGCGCGCGCGCTCGCGATGCGAAGGCGCGTCGTGCCAACGCCCTTGACCGATGCTGACGCTCTCTCGCGCGTCTTTGCATCAAACGCGACGATTTCCAATGAACTCGAATGCAGACTCGCCGTGCCGGCCGCGCGCTGATGCTACCTTGTCGCGCGTGTCGCTCTCCCCTGCAACTCATAAGCGCTATCTGGATTATCGTGCCAAGCACGCTTACTTCGGTCAGAACCTCAAGATTCTGACGATGGATCAATTCGACGCCGCCGACCGTGAGCACCGCGAGCTCGAGGCGAAAGGCGAAGTTGGGCGGGATGACGAACAAGAAGCTCGACTCCAGGAGCTCAATCGAATCCTCTTCCGCGATTGACGCGCTGCGGCCCCAAATCACTCTTTGTGCACCACGTCATCCGCGCTTGCCCCATGACCGGAGATTTTTCTGTTAGGGTCGGCGCCGTGAAAATCCACGAGTACCAAGGCAAACAAATTTTTGCCAAGTACGGAGTTCCCGTCCCGAAAGGCTATCCCGCGTTCACCGTCGATGAGGCCGAGGCAGCCGCCAAGAAACTCATCGCGGAGACGAAGAACCAAGTCGTCGTCGTCAAGGCGCAGATCCACGCTGGAGGTCGCGGAAAAGGCGGCGGCGTGAAGGTCGCCAAGGGCGGCGCCGCAGAAGCGAGGCAGCTTGCCGAAAAGATCCTCGGCATGCAGCTCGTCACGCATCAGACCGGCCCCGAAGGTCAAAAGGTGCGTCGTCTGTACATCGAACAGGGCCTCGACATGGTTCGCGAGCTGTATCTGAGCGCGCTCGTGGATCGTGATCGTCGCCGTATCGCGTTCATGGCGTCCACAGAAGGCGGCATGGATATCGAAGAGGTCGCTGCGAAGACCCCGGAGAAGATTCTCACGATCCACGTGGATCCCGCGGTCGGTCTTGCGGCGTATCAGTCACGCGAGCTCGCGTTCGGTCTCGGTCTCGGTCTTGCGCAGCACGGCAAAGAGACCATCGCGAAGTTCGTCCGCCTCATGAACGCGACGTACCAAGCGTTCATCGGGGAAGATTGCTCGCTGCTCGAAATCAATCCGCTCGCTGTCCTGCGCAACGGCGACATCGTGGCGCTCGACGCCAAGATCAACTTCGACGACAACGCGGACTTCCGCCACAAGGTGTGGGGCGAGCTTCGCGACACCGAAGAAGAAGATCCCGTCGAACTCGAAGCCAAGAAGGTCGGCCTCAATTACGTGTCGCTCGACGGCAACGTGGGCTGTCTGGTCAACGGCGCCGGTCTCGCCATGGCCACCATGGACATCATCAAGCACGTAGGCGAAAAACAGGGCGTCGCGCCAGCGAACTTCCTCGACGTTGGTGGAAGCGCCACGCAGGAGCAGGTCACGACGGCCTTCAGCATGATCTTGAAGAGTCCGAAGGTGAAAGCGATCTTCGTCAACATCTTCGGTGGCATCATGAAGTGCGACGTCATCGCGAACGGCGTCGTGGCCGCCGCGAAGCAGCTCGGACTCAAGGTGCCGCTCGTCGTTCGTCTCGAGGGCACGAACGTCGAACTCGGTCGGAAGATCCTCAATGAGAGCGGTCTCGCCATCACGGCCGCCACAACCATGGCGGATGGTGCGCAAAAGATCGTTGATGCAGTTTCTGGAGGTGTGAAGTGAGCATCCTGGTCGGAAAGGACACGAAGCTCCTCGTCCAAGGGATCACCGGCGGCGCGGGTTCGTTCCACGCGAAGCAGATGATCGAGTACGGCACCAGCGTCGTTGCTGGAGTCACCCCCACGCGTGGCGGCGAAGTGTTCGAGCACGCCACGTCGGTGGGCACCGTGAAGGTTCCCGTTTTCGACACGGTCGCGCAAGCGGCGAAGTCAACGGGGGCGAATGCGAGCGTCATCTTCGTCCCGCCTCCGGGTGCGGCCGACGCGATTCTCGAAGCCCTCGACGCAGATATCGATCTCGTCGTTTGCATCACTGAAGGCATCCCCGTGGTCGACATGCTCGGTGTCCGCCGCGTGCTCGAAGCCAAGCAGGCTGCGCGTCGCAGCAAAGGCAAGAACATTCCACGTCTCATCGGTCCGAACTGCCCCGGCGTGATCACTCCGGGTGCGTGCAAGATCGGCATCATGCCGGGGCACATTCACAAGCCCGGTCACGTCGGTGTTGTCTCGCGCTCTGGCACGCTCACGTACGAAGCCGTTGGACAGCTCACGGCGCTCGGCATCGGTCAGTCCACCTGCGTCGGCATCGGCGGCGATCCCGTCAGCGGTATGGACTTCATCGACGTGCTGGAGCTCTTCCAGGCTGATCCCGACACCCACGGCGTCATCATGATTGGCGAGATCGGCGGCGGCGCGGAGGAGCGCGCAGCCGCGTTCATCAAAGAGAAGATGACGAAGCCCGTTGCAGGATTCATTGCGGGCACCACGGCTCCACCGGGCAAGCGCATGGGCCACGCGGGCGCCATCATCTCCGGCGGTCAAGGCACGGCAGCGGCAAAGATCGACGCGCTCACCAAAGCGGGCGCGAAGGTTGCGCCAACACCGAGCCACATGGCAACGACGCTTCAATCAATGATGAAATAGCCTTGTAACCTTGAGTTCTGCGTCGTAAAGGAGGCGCGCGTCCCAGGTTTGAGACGCGCGCCGCTGATTTCAGCCGGACCGCTTCGATTTGACGCGATGTCAGCGTTGGGCCTGCGGTGCGGTCCTCAAAGCCTTCAAGGCTGTTCCGGTCCGCTCCTCGGCCCCGCCTCGACCTCGCGTCAACTTGAAGTGGTCCCAAAACCCCTTCTTTTTTGGAGAATTTCTCATGGCTGTCGAACGTACCTTCTGCATCATCAAACCCGATGCCGTGGAGAAGAAGAAGGCCGGCGCCATTCTCGCTTTGCTCGAGGATGCCGGTTTTTCCATCCTCGCATGCAAGCGCATGCATCTTACACGTTCTTTGGCCGAGGGTTTTTACGCGGTCCACAAGGCGCGTCCATTCTTCGGTGAGCTCGTGGAGTTCATGACGCGCTCGCCCGTCTTCGTTGCCGTCCTCGAGCGCGAAAACGCAGTTGCTCAGTACCGCAAAGTCATGGGCGCCACGGATCCCGCGAAGGCGGAGCCGAACACGATCCGCAAGCTCTATGGAAGCAACGTTGGCGAGAACGCGGTTCACGGTTCTGATTCGCTCGAGAACGCGCGCATCGAGATTGCGTACTTCTTCCCGGCGAGCGAAGTCGCGCCCTCAACTCCGTGATATCAATGCGTACCGCTTTCAAAGCGGTGGGAGCAGTACACGTGGACGAAGACACGGTGAACGAAGACAAGAGGCGCATCTTGGCGGCGTTTTCCAACCGCGCGCTCCTCAAAGATCCCGCGTACGTCGCCGTCGTCGAGCGGACGATCGAAAAGCTCGATCGCGGCGAGCTGCGCGTTGCCTCGCCGCCCGCTGACGAACACGGAACTTGGACCACGCAGGCGTGGATCAAGGAGGCTATTCTGCTCTACTTCGGCATTCGTGGAATGCAGACGTACGAAGTGGGGCCCTTCGAATTTCACGACAAGATCCCGCTGAAGAAGGATCTTGCCAAACAGAACGTCCGCGTCGTTCCTCCCGGCGTCATTCGTTACGGCGCGTTCTGCGAGTCCGGCGTCATCGTCATGCCGGGCTACGTGAACATCGGCGCGTACGTTGGTTCGGGCACGATGGTGGACACGTGGGCCACGGTCGGATCGTGCGCGCAGATCGGTCGTGATTGTCACCTGTCGGGTGGCGTCGGCATTGGCGGCGTCCTTGAGCCACCCGGCGCGCGGCCCGTCATCATCGAAGACGGATGCTTCATTGGTTCGCGCGTCGTCGTCGTCGAAGGTGTGCACGTCGGCAAAGAAGCGGTCATTGGTACGGGCGTGGTCCTCACGTCGTCAACGGCTATCCTCGACGTTCGTGGTCCCACGGTCGTCGAATATCGCGGTCAGGTTCCGGCGCGCGCGGTGGTCATTCCCGGCGTTCGCACCAAGACATTTTTTGCGGGCGAGTTCGGCGTGCCGTGCGCGCTCATCATCGGTCAGCGCAAAGAGAGTACAGATCGCAAGGTTAGCCTCAACGATGCACTTCGTGACTTTGCTGTCCCTGTCTAACGGAGG
This sequence comes from Polyangiaceae bacterium, assembly GCA_009781005.1. Classification (GTDB taxonomy): domain Bacteria; phylum Myxococcota_A; class Polyangia; order Polyangiales; family Polyangiaceae; genus Labilithrix. The sequence continues at coordinate 8,817 of WQYX01000012.1, forward strand.
CATTCTTTGAACTCCGAGACGACGCTTTCGACGCGCACGCCAACCGCCATCGCGCTCGATGAGACGCTTCTTTGGCTCTGTTCGATTCCTTCGCCCATTGGTGAAGAACGCGATCTCTGCGATGCGGTGAAGGACCGCCTTTCGCGGCTGTCGCTTGCAGAGCCTGTCCGACGATACGGTGACTCGATCGTCGTCCCCGTGGTTCGCAGGCGTGAGCCCGGACGATCACACGTTGCGCTCGTCGGTCACCTCGACACGGTGCGAACGGAAAACGGCCCGGCGCGTGTCGATGGCAGGCGCTGCTACGGCGCTGGCGCGGCCGACATGAAGAGCGGCCTCGCCGTCATGATTGTCCTCGCCGAGAACGCAGTGCAACTTTTTGGTTGCGACCTGACGCTCGTTTTTTACGCTCGCGAAGAAGGTCCGTTCGCGGACAACGAGCTCGGGCCCGTGCTCGAGCAGGATCCGGACCTCAAGACCGTGGATCTCGCTGTGTGCCTCGAGCCGTCGGACAACCAAGTTCATGTCGGCTGCTGCGGATCCATCCACGCAAGCGTCACGTTCCACGGGAAAACAGGGCATAGCGCGCGCCCTTGGGAAGGCGAAAACGCGATTACGAAGTCAGCAGACTTTCTCGCGAAGCTCCGCGCACTGCAGCCCATCGACCACCGCATCGACGGGCACGTCTATCGAACCGTGACCACCGTCACGTTCGCGAGCGGCGGTCGCGGCCGCAACATCGTTCCGGACACGTTCAGGCTCAACGTCAATCATCGCTTTGCGCCGGACACGTCGCTCGATCAAGCGCAGAAGGATCTGCTCGCTCTGGTCGGGGATCAGGCTCACGTCGATTTCACCGACTTGTCTCCTGGCGCCATGCCGTGCGCCAGCCACCCGCTCGTGCAGAAGCTCGTTCGATCGGGCGTGCGCGGTGTGCAACCGAAGCAAGCGTGGACGGACGTTGCACGGTTTTCGGCGATCGGTGTGCCCGCTATCAACTTCGGACCAGGAGAGAACGCACAGGCTCACCAGAAGGGCGAGTCCACGGATCTTGGCCTTGTGTTCGAGGGCTTCAAGATCTTGCACCGGTGGCTCACGAACTTGGATGCTTGAAAAGCGGGCGGGGCAGGCACAGGGGCCTGCCCCTACAACCGACAAACGAGGGGCCTGCCCCTACAACCGACAAACACATTCGTAGGGGCGGCCCCCCGTGGCCGCCCTTTGGGCCCATAAGCAACCGCGGGTTGCTTTCGGTCGACAGCGTAGTGCGAGGTTCTCATGTCGACTTCCCCGACGCTCCGCCCCTATCAACACGAAGCCATCGAAGCTGTCCTTTCGGCTCGGCGCCGCGGTGTGCGCCGCATGGTCGTGTGCCTGCCCACGGGCGCCGGCAAGACTGTCATCTTCTCGCACCTTGCCAAGATCGCGCGCCGTCCGGTCCTCGTGCTCGCACATCGCGAAGAGCTCTTGTCGCAAGCGCGCGAGAAGATCGAGCGCGCGATGGAAGGTGCGAAGGTCGTCGCTATCGAGCGAGCCGAAGAGCGTGCCTCGCCGGATGCGAAAGTCCTCGTCTGCTCGATTCGATCCCTTCACGAAGAGCGCCTCGCGCGCATCCTTCGCGGTCGAGACGTCGGACTCATCGTCTACGACGAATGTCATCACGCGGCCGCCTCGGACAATCTCCGCGTCCTTCATCGGCTCGGCGTCTTCGAAAAAGATTTCACGGGCACGCTCCTTGGCTTCACCGCGACCACCGAGCGTGGCGACGGCAAAGGGCTCGACGAAGTTTTCGATGAGATCGTCTATGCGCGCACGTTGCCGAGGATGGTCGAAGATGGATACCTCTCGGGTCTGCGCGGCTTCCGCATCGCAACGGCCGCCGATCTCCGCGGACTTTCACCCGGCGGAGCGGATTTTCGCGAGGACGAACTCGCCCAAGCCATCGACATCGAAGAGCGCAACGCTTTGGTTGCACGATCGATCCAGGAGCTCGCGCGCGACCGTCGAACGATCGCGTTCTGCGTGACGGTGAACCACGCGCGACACCTCGCGCACGCCCTCAACGCGCTCGGTGTGCCCGCCGGCATCGTTCATGGCGCGATGAAGAGCGATGCACGCCGCCAGGCGCTCGCGGACTTTCGGCAGGGCCGTACTCGCGTGCTCACGAACGTTGCCGTGCTCACCGAAGGCTTCGACGATCCGGGTGTCTCGTGTATCGCCATGGCCAGGCCTACGCGCTCGGCGGGGCTCTACGCACAATGCGTGGGTCGCGGCACGCGCCTCTCGCCGGAGAAGAAGGATTGCCTCATTCTCGATTTCGTGGACTCTTCGAGTCTGAGTCTTTGCACGCTGCCGTCGCTCTTCGGCGCGCCCCGCGATCTCGATCTCCGTGGCGAGGACGTGAGTCGCGCGAAGCGCGTCTGGGACGAAATCATTTTCGACCGACCTGGCTTCGAGCTCGAAGCGGGAGCCTTAACACTGCCGGAGATCCAAGATCGCGCCAGGAGCTTCGATCCACTCACGCTCGTCACGGATGACGAGGTGCGCGCCATCTCGAACAACGCGTGGTTCTCGCTTGGACGCCACGGCGTAGGTCTTCACTTTCAACGAAGCACAGGGACGCCAAGTGAGGTCACGGTGCAGAAGCGCGCCGCACGCGGCAAGTGTTGGGAGATTGTGCTCGACGGCAAGGTGATGGATCGCACGTCGCGGATGGAGGACGCAGTTTTAGCCGTTGATTACGAGATCGAACAGATGGGCCCCCTTGCTGCGGCTTCGGCGAAACGCAACGCTGCATGGAGAAGTGCGCCTGTGCCAAAGTCGTTGACTGCACTCCTTCGCACGACACGCGCGCCTGTGCACCTCGACGAAGCGTTGAGGCTCGTCGTATGGGAGCGTGTCGTCGGCAAAGCCACAACTACGGGAACTGCGGCTTTCTGAGTCAGTGAGAAAGGGGTCGTGCGCGTCTTCTATTTGCGTTACCAAAGTAGAAGGACGCTCACGTTGAAACATCCATCCGCTCTCTCGCGTCTGGTTAGCGCAACGCTCGTTGCGTTCGCACTCTCGATCGCAGGCCATTCTGTCGCGGGCAATGCATCGAAAGGTGCGGCCAGCGCGCCCGTATCGATCGAGCGCGCCAAGTACGTCATTCAACTTGGCAGCATGCACAACGCCACGGGCATTCGCACGGACGATCTCGATTCGGTGATGAAGCAAGCAGCACGTGCGAAAGCGAACGCGATCCGCGGTGCGGTCGTCGTCGACGCTGGCGACAGCGCGCTCATCAAGCGCGCCTCGGAGAAGCGGATCCCAGTTTTGCTCGTCGATGCGAACCTCACCAGTCTCACGCATGCAACGGCGAAGGACGGCGGCATTACGGTCTCCGCGCAAGTCGATCTCGCGATTCGCAAGATCCCGCAACACATTCTGCGCGGCATGGTCAGCGGCAACGCGTCGGCAAGCGACGACTCGCGTATCGGTCAGGACGCGCTCACCGAGCTTCAAAACCGCGTCGTTGGTGGCGCCGTCGAGAGCGCGATGTCCAGCGTGGGCTCGTCGATCCACGCCCTCACCAATTAGACCGCCGGTCAGCGTTGGGAGGTTAGAACCCCCTATGATAATTTCTGGAGAACGTCTGTTTCACGACGTTCTTCATTGAGAGAAGTGCATGATTATTGTTTTTGGAACGAGGTCTTACGGAAAGATCAACGCTTGCGGCCCGTCGCATCACACGACGAAGTTTTTCCATGTTTCATATTTGCCGCTCATTCCCGTTGAAAGCTGGCTCGTGCTCGAAAAGTCAGCGGACGGGACGATGAGAGCCATTCGGGCGCCCCTTCAATTCAAATCAATACTTGCAGCATACATGCGAGTCTGGGGGCCGATCGCGATTCTCCTCGCTCTCGGGAGCGGCCTCTCCGCGGTGTCCGCGGCTTCGGGAGATCCGATCGCGCTCATCGTGGCCGGTATTTTGACAGGCGTCGTGGTGCTCGCGTTGCTTGCCGCGACGGTGTTCTCTTACGCCGTGCTCGGCAAGCTGTCCGAAGAAGAGAAGCGGAAGCGCGCAGTCTACGCGTTGCATCTCGGTTACCCCGTGGATCCGGCGGACATGGGTGAGGCACGAGCCAACGTTCGCAACACGCTCCTCGGGACCATCGCGGAGCGCTCACGCGGCCTCGCGACGATGGGATATCGCTTCAACATGGATCCCGTGCAAGCGTGGCCGCACGTTGCGCTCGATCCTACCCACGCGGATGAGCATCTCGTCACGGCGGCATTCACCCTCGCTCGTCTCGAAGCGTCGCTTCCGCAGGCACCGCAGAAAATATGGATGGAGCAATTGCACGGTCAGATTTGGGACCGTATCGTCCGCTCGAACTTTCGCAGTCTCCAGGCCGCGAGCGCAGGTGCAATGAACCGTGCAGCATAGGAGCGTGCTGACGACTCACGACGAACGATCTCCATGCTAGATGGTTCGCGTCATGAGCTCGAGGACTGCGTCGGACGTTCGCTCATCGTTTCTTTCCTTCTTCAAGAGCAAGGGGCACGAAATCTGCGCGTCAGCGCCGCTCATTCCGCAGAACGATCCCACGTTGATGTTCACGAATGCGGGCATGGTCCCATTCAAGGACGTCTTCACGGGCAAAGATCGAAGGCCTTTCACGCGCGCCACCTCCAGCCAGAAATGCATTCGTATTTCTGGCAAGCACAACGATCTCGAGAACGTCGGCGTCACCGCGCGCCATCACACGTTCTTCGAGATGCTCGGCAACTTCAGTTTTGGTGACTACTTCAAAGAGGACGCGATCCCCTTTGCGTGGGAGCTCGTCACCAAGGAGTGGGGAATTCCGAAGGAGCGGCTCGTCGTCACCGTGTTCGGTGGCGCCGAAGGCATCCCCGCAGACGACGAGGCGCACGCGATCTGGCGCAAAGTGACGGGCTTGTCGGACGACCGCATCATCCGAATTCCCGGCACACCTGGCGACAACTTCTGGCAGATGGGCGAGACGGGTCCGTGCGGTCCGTGCACGGAGCTGCATTATTTCACAGGCGACGGCGCGCCCGCGGTCCGCACCTTCGGCGAAGAACCCACGCCAGACGGCAAGGGCTGGATGGAGATCTGGAACCTCGTGTTCATGCAGTTCGACAGATCCGAGATCGAGCCGGGCAAGTATGCGCTCTCCCCGCTGCCGAAGCCGTGTGTGGACACGGGCGCCGGCCTCGAGCGCGTGGCGAGCGTCCTTCAGGGCCGGACGAGCAATTACGACACGGATCTCCTCCGCGCGCTCGTCGACAAGGCCGCATCGATCGCGAACAAGAGCTACTGCGCGAGCCAAAGTGAGGACGACGTGTCGATGCGTGTCATCGCCGATCATGCGCGTCTCACGGCGTTTCTCATGGCCGAAGGGATCACGCCGGACCGTGCGGGTCGCCCGTACGTCCTTCGCCGGGTCATGCGTCGCGCGATACGGCACGGTCACAGGCTCGGCATCAAAGCGCCATTTCTGCACGAGGTCGCTCTCGAGGTGATTGCGCAGATGGGAGATCAGTATCCGGAGCTCGCCGAACGCAAAGCCTTCATCGCGAGCGCAACGGAGCGCGAGGAGATCCGATTCCGCGAGACGCTCGAGCGTGGTCTGAAGATGGTCGACGACGAGATCGCACTCGTTCGCTCGGAAGGTGCGCGCGTGCTCTCGGGTGACTTCGTCTTCAAGCTTTACGACACCTTCGGCTTTCCAATGGATCTCACTGAGGTCATTGCGCGCGAGCGTGATCTGCACATCGACGTGGCTGGCTACGAAAAGGCCATGGAGGAGCAGCGCGCGCGCAGCGAAGGCTCGAAGCTCGAAGATGAAGCCGTCGAAGACGTGTATCGCAAGGCGCTCGAGGCCGTTCGCGCATCCCAGGGTGGCAACGAAACGGCGAGCGTGCGCTTCGTCGGTTACGAACGCGAAGAAGGGGAGGGCAGGGTGCTCTTCGTCGCGAAGGGTCGAGAGCGCGCGGACGTCGCGGCGGACCGGGCGCACAAAGGCGACAAGGTTGCGATCGTCGTCGACGTGACGCCGTTCTACGGGCAGGCGGGTGGCCAAGTGGGAGACCGGGGAACGATCCAGAATGATCGTGGCCTCGTCATTCGCGTGCAGGATACACAGAAACCACTGACGGGACTCGTCGTGCACCTTGGCGAGATCGAAGCGGGCGAGATCGCCCTTGGCGACACGGTTTCGCTCCACGTCGATCATGAAGAGAGAACTGCGACGCGCCGCAACCACTCGGCCACGCACCTCTTGCACTGGGCGTTGCGCAAGGTCGTCGGCGAGACTGCCACGCAGAAGGGCTCACTGGTCGCGCCTGATCGCCTGCGTTTCGACTACTCGTCCGGTGCGCCGCTTTTGCCCGAACAGATCACGCGCATCGAAGATCTCGTCAACGACAAGATCTTGCTCGACGCCCCCGTCGTCACCGAGGTGCTCGCACAGTCCGAGGCGCGTGCGCGCGGTGCGATGGCGATCTTCGAAGAGAAGTACGGCGACGTGGTGCGCGTGCTGACCATGACGAAGGACTCCGTCGAACTGTGCGGCGGCACGCATGCACGTTCTCTCGGCGAGATCGGTCTCTTCAAGATCCTTTCTGACGGCAGCGTGGCGGCTGGCGTTCGGCGCATCGACGCCGTGACCGGTCTCAACGCGCTTGCGTACGTGCGCCAGCTCGAAGACTCGGTGAAGACGGCGGCGCGGCTCGTGAAAGCAACGCCCGCCGAGCTCCCGGAAAAGATCGAAAAGCTTATTTCCCACGGGAAGAAGCTCGAAAAGGAGCTGTCGGACGCCAAGCGAAAGTTCGCCATGGGCGGCGCGGGTGGTGGCACCATCGATGATCTCGCGAGCCTTTCGCGCGCATTTTCGGGCGGCAAGGTGCTCGCTGCGAAGGTCAGCGTCGCGGACGGTGCCATGCTGCGCGAGCTCGCGGAGAAGCTTCGCGACAAGCTCGGTGACGCCGTCGTCTTGCTTGGCTCCGTCCATGGCCCCAAAGCGCAACTCGTGTGCACCGTGTCCAAGTCGCTCACCGACCGTTACAAGGCTGGCGATCTGATCCGTCCCATCGCGCAAAAGCTCGGTGGTTCGGGCGGGGGTCGCGCGGACATGGCGCAAGCCGGCGGTACCGACGTCAGCAAGATCGACGAGGCCCTCGAAGCTCTTTACGCACTACTTCACTAAGCGAAGCAGCGTACGTGGCTTCGACCGTGCGAGCGGCCGGATCGGACCGTGTCCCGTCGTCAAGTACGATGTTAGGCCCGCAGGCACGGGGATCTCGCGTGTCGCATGTCCAAGAAATGACCCGAGCGCCACGCCTACGACCCCCGCTTGCTCGAGGCTACCAAGCTGCGCATCGACCAAGATCACGGGCCGCCCGTCGATTCGGCATAGCCCGCCTTTTCCGGCCAGCGCCGATTCGAAGGGCTCCACGCGAACTTCCACGCCCGCGTGAGCGGCCAGATCCGACAGCGCCTCGATCGCCTCGTCCGATGTCACGATCGCATCGTACACGAAGCCCGGTTACTTTCCGTCTAAGAGCGTGTAGGGCAGCCTGCTGCGCGAATCGATTCGTCGGTTGGGCGCTGCGGTGCCTGCGCATGTACGAAAAGTACACTTACGCGGGCTCCTCGCGCTCCGCCCTAGCCTCGATTCGCTCGCGACGGCTGGTAAACATGCTCTAAGAGCGTGTAGGGCAGCCTGCTGCGCGAATCGATTCGCTTCGATGGCGCCTTCGGCGCTGCCCGGCCGCCTACGGCGGGACCTCAGGTGGGCGCTCGGGTGCCTGCGCACGTACAAAAAGTACGCTTTCGCGGGCTCCTCGCGCTCCGCCCTAGCCTCGATTCGCTCGCGACGGCTGCCCTACACGCTCTAAGCTGCGCTGTCTTCTTTCTGGGGTTGCGTCATTCGGAAGAATCGACGACCCTTGGTCGCCGCGGGGAACCGTCCCCGCCAGCTCAATGGCCGAGACGCAGCGCAGTTCGCCTCCACCGATCTCGCACGGTACCGTCATCAACGACCGCTATGAGATCCGACAGAGCCTTGGAAAAGGAGGCATGGGTGAGGTGTTTCTTGCCTTCGACAGTGCAACGCAGCAACCGGTCGCACTCAAGATCGTTCGCGAAGAAGCGCGCATGCCGGGTGACGACGAGGCGTTGCGCCAGGAGCTGATCCTCGCGCGCTCCGTGTCGAGCCCGTACGTCTGTCGCGTTCACGATCTGGCGCCGTCGGTTTACGGGCCGATCCTGGTGATGGAGCACATCACGGGGCAGACGCTCCACACGCATATCCGCCGGAAGAAGGCGCAAGGCGGATATACCTCCGACGAATTTCGGCGGATTGCCTCGGACATCTGCCAGGGCGTTGCCGCCATTCATGCCGGCGGCCTCGTGCATGGCGATCTGAAGCCGGGCAACGTGATGGTGACGTCGAATCCGGACGGTTCCATCGGCAAGGCCGTTGCCCTCGATTTCGGCTTCGCAAAAGAGCGCGCACGCTTGTCGGCTCGTCGGCCGGGTGCGCCGCCGGACGGCGGAACACCGAACTACATGTCTCCGGAGCGGATTCGATCCGGTGGCGCGTCGATCGAGGATGATCTCTACGCGCTCGGCCTCACGCTCTGGGAGATGTGGACGTGCCGCGTGCCTGAACCCGGGTACAAGCCGCGCGCCAAGCCGATGCGTCAGCAGATCATGTTCGATGTGCCCGCCGGGCTCAGCGTCGACGAGATCAAACAGATCTTCTGCTGTCTCGCCGACGATCCTCAGCGGCGCTTGCCCGCGCGACACCTGCGCTTCTTCAATCCGGTTCATCTCACCACGAACCCCGTGCAGGTTCCGCGCGAACGGCTCGATCCGGGGCCGCCTCCGGGTCGCAGCGCGCAGAGTCAGTTCTCGCCGGGTGCGCAAGGACTTCTCGCAACGTTCGCGACGAACGCTCCCGAGTTCGTCGGCGAACTCATCACGCTCGAACACCCTCAGCTCTCCATCGGTCGCCGCAACGACGTCGACATCGTCGTGCCCGAGGCCACGGTGAGCGGCCACCACGCCAATGCGCGCTGGCAGTCAGGCACGTGGACCATCGAAGATCTCGGTTCGACCAACGGCACGTACGTGGAGCACACGTACGAGCGCAAGAAGGTCGTCAATCTGATGCACGGTGGCGAGTTTCAGATCGGCGAGCTGCGTCTCAAGCTCGTGAGCTTTCAGCGCGACAGCCTCCATCACAAGCGCGCACGGCAGTACCTCGCGCATCGCGACGGGCTGACGGGAATGCTTCTGCGCGACAACTTCGTCAACGCACTCGACGAAGAAGCTGCGTTCAGCGAGTGGGTCGAGCAGCCGCTCAGCATTGCGCGCTACGAGATCCGCGGTCCGAATCGACTCGTGTCCGATCGGCCGACGATTCTCGAGATGCTTGCGTTCCGGCGTGCCGCCACGCGTGTCATCGAGCTAACGGACATGCTCTTGCTCTCGCTCATCGCCGTCACGGGCGGGCGAACGGGGCCGTTGCGTTTCGCGGTTTGCATGATGGGACCGGGTCCGCAGGAAGCGCGAAACCTCGTCGAGCAGGTGGTTGGCCAGGTGCAAGGCATGCTCCCCGAGGGGCTCGATCTCGTCGCCTCCATCGCACGCTACGAACCAGGCATGAACGTGCGCTCCCTCCTCGATCCGTGACGTGATGAACAGCAAGCGTCGCGTGCTATATCGCGTGCGTGGCTGACCCGCCCTCGAAGTCCAGCCGGCCCAGCTTCTTGTCGAAAGAGCACCCGCCGGCTTCTTCGCGCCTTTCGTCGGCGGCGCGATCTTCGCACGAGTCCATTCGCATTTCGCCTCCGTCGGAGCCTCGCGTCGGATCGCGATCAACTTTGCGTTCTCTCGATGGTGTGGTCGATCGGCCTGCGCGCTTTCAGCTCATCGTCGCGCTCGTTCTCGGTCTCGTGCTCGTCGTGATCCCGCTTTACCTCTGGCGCCGCCCTCGCGTTCAGCTCGCCTCCGCCACGACGACGGAGAGCTCGAACACGGCGGCGGTCCCGACGACGATCCCATCCATCGCTGCGCCGTCGGTGGAAGGTGGCATGGAGCCCAAAGTTGCCCTCTCCGACGTGAAGATCGTCGCCTGTCAGGATTCTGGGGCGAAGAAGATTCCGCCCGAGCAGTGTGATCGCGTCGTCGAGCTCGAGAAGCTTTTCACAAAAGCCATTTCAGAGAGTGCCGCGTGCATTCCAAAAGATGCTGGTGGAGGCACAATTATTTATGTGCTCGACATGAATTTCAAAAAGAAGTTTTTCTCGATTCACACACCTAAAGAGGGTCGCACGTTCAAGAACGCCGCGCTCGTCGGCGGCTGCCAAATCGGCGTGAAAGCGAAGCTCCGCACGCTTTCTGATGATCCCTTCGTGCACCAGCACCATCATTACAAACTGAGCGTCACTGCCGTCTATCCGGGATCCATAAAACCTTAGAGGGTGGAAACACCCTCTTAATTGAAAGCCGTTATGACACGTCGTCACCTCACGATTCTCGATCCGCTCGCGACCTCGCCTGTCACGCCGCGCGGCGGCTCGCACCCCTCCTCGCCGCTCGCATCGCCCCTCAACGACGACGATGATCACTTCCACGATCAGTGTGGCGTCTTCGCCGTCTACGGTCATTCGGAAGCGGCGAACATCGCTTACCTCGGTCTGCACGCGCTTCAGCACCGCGGTCAGGAATCGGCGGGGATCGTGACGAGCGACGGTGAGGCCATGTACGCGCACCGTGCGATGGGTCTCGTGCAAGATGCATTCAGCGCGGAGGGGCTGCAAAAGCTCCCCGGGCGCATCGCCATCGGCCACGTTCGCTACTCCACCGCGGGCGACACGCACATCCGCAACGCACAACCTTTCGCGGTCGACTCCGCGCGTGGCTCGCTCGCCGTCTGTCACAACGGCAACCTCACGAACGCCGACGAGATCCGCGCCGAGCTCGAAGCCGAGGGATCCATCTTCTCGTCTACGTCGGACACCGAGGTACTCGTTCACCTCGCTGCGCGCAGCAAGGAGATCGCCATCGAGGATCGCATCCTCGACGCTCTCGCGCGCGTGAAGGGCGCTTACTCGCTCCTCTTTCTCACGTCGGACGCCATTGTTGCCGTCCGCGATCCGCGTGGGATCCGGCCGCTCTGCCTCGGGCTGTTGCCCTCGCGCAAGGACGTCCACGTGATCGCGAGCGAGCCGGTGGCGTTCGACCTGATTGGTGCCGAGTACGTGCGCGACATCGAACCTGGGGAGATGCTCGTCATCGACGGTGCTGGCGTGCGCAGCCTCCGGCTGCGCGAAGAGCAGCAGCCACAGAGCTGCATCTTCGAATACGTGTACTTTGCACGACCCGATTCGAAGCTCAATGGCCGCAGCGTCTACGAGGTTCGCAAGGAGTTCGGGCGCACGCTCGCAAAAGAAAGCCCGGCCGAGGCCGAAGTCGTCATTCCCGTGCCGGACTCCGGCGTTCCGGCGGCCATTGGCTACGCGGGCGCCCTCGGCATCCCATTCGAGATGGGGCTCATCCGCTCGCACTACGTGGGGCGCACGTTCATCGAACCGCAGGAGTCCATTCGTCACTTCGGTGTTCGCTTGAAGCTCAATACCGTCGAAGAGATCCTGCGCGGCAAGCGCGTCGTCGTCCTCGACGATTCGATTGTGCGCGGAACGACTTCACGCAAGATCATCAAGATGGTGCGCGGCGCGGGAGCGCGTGAGGTGCACCTTCGTATTTCGAGCCCGCCGACCGAGTGGCCTTGCTTCTACGGCATCGACACGCCAACGCGCCGGGAGCTCATTGCTTCGAGCCACAGCGTCGACGAGATTGCTCGGTACGTGACGGCCGACTCCGTCGGCTATCTGTCGCTCCATGGGATGCTCGATGCTGTCACGCGTATTGGTGACAAGTCGTCGGACTCGAACAAGGCGCACTACTGCCATGCATGTTTCAGCGGTCGCTACGCCATCCCGTTCGCGCCGCTCCCAGAAAGCACTTCATCGTCGAGCAAGCGCCGTCTATCAGAAGTCTGATCGGCCTGTATTCATACTTTCGGCCTGGCGATACGACCATAACGTCGGCAGTCTCGGTACAATGGGCTCCCCTGCCCGCGCGCAGGAAGGGCCGCTTCGGCCCTGACGAGCACGAGGCCAAGGGGAGCACGCGCGGTGAGCGCAGCGAGACGCGCGGAGGGGTCTACTTAAATGCGAGCGGGAGAAGATCGGCGAGCATGACCACGTGTCCGGTTTCTTCGTCGAAGTTCGCGAGGACGATGGGCATGTCTGACGCAAACTCCGCGAGCACCTGACGGCAGATCCCGCATGGCGCGCCGCCGTTGGATGTCACGACCGCAGCAGCCACGGGTTCGCGTTCGCCTGCGGCGATCATCTGCATGATGGCGCCGCGCTCGGCGCAGATCGTCGCGCCGTAAGTCGAGTTTTCGACGTTGCAGCCGACGAAGATCGCGCCGCTCTTGGTCGCAATGGCGGCGCCAACGCGGTAGTTCGAAAAAGGCGCGTAGGCCCGCTCACGCACCGTGATGGCTTCTTCGAGGAGCCGGTCGAGCAGCGCCGGATCGAATTCCGTGCGCTTTGCATTCTTCTTCTTTTTGATCGTCTTCTTCTTCGCGCTCATGGCATGTCACACCTGTCTATACCGCTTTCAAGTTGACGTGAGGTTTCGAACCCCTCGGAGGTCGCTCCCGTCGTCTTTTGACCGATTCCCATCGCATCCCTTCGTTGCTCCTCCTCAAGCTGCACAAGCAGCTCTCGTTGGAGCGCCTCGCGCTGCTCGGAACTCGGCCAAAATACTCGGTCCCCAACCTGCTCGGGGTTCGCGGCGGGGCCGAGGAGCGGACCGGAACAGCCTTGTGTGGCTTTGAGGACCGCACCGCAGGCCCCAACGATGAGATCACGTCAAATCGAAAGCGGTCCAGCAGCGACGACCCAGGCGCGCAGGAGGCGCTCGAGATCTGCGCGGCGCGCGTTGGCGATCTGTTCCACGTCCTCGTGATGGAGCTCGCCGTCGCTCATGCCCGCTGCCATGTTCGTGATGCACGACAGCGCGGCGACGCGTGTGCGCATGTGACGGAGCGCGATGACCTCGGGCACGGTGCTCATGCCGACCGCGTGTGCCCCCAGCGCGCGGAGCATCCGGATTTCCGCTGGCGTTTCGAACGATGGGCCGAGCAACGCCGCGTACACGCCCTCGCGGAGCGCAACGCCTTCACGCTGCGAGACCTCGCGGAGTGTTCCACGCAGCTTTCGATCGTAGGCATGGGTCATGTCCGGAAAGCGCGTGCCGAGCGCGTCTTCGTTCGGGCCAACAAGCGGATGCCGGTGCATGAGATTCAGGTGATCGGACACGATCATGAAATCACCAGCCGACCAGCTCGGCTCGAGACCACCTGCTGCGTTCGTGATGAGCACCGAGCTCACGCCGAGGCGCGCCATCGCGCGAACGCCGTGCACGACCTGCCACATGGGGTGGCCTTCGTAGGCGTGCACGCGGCCTTGCATGCAGACTACATGAATGTCGTCGATCGTGCCGAAACAGAGATTGCCTGCGTGACCCAGGACGCGCGACGCCGGTAGATGCGGAATCGTATCGAACGGCAGCTTGACGAGGTCGTCGAGCGTGTCGGCAAACGCGCCGAGCCCGCTGCCGAGGACCACGCCGATGTGCGGCGTGACGTGCACCTTCGAACGAATGGCAGCGACCGTCTCGTCGAGGCGCGCAACGACTCCGGTGTCTGTCCCCATCGACTTAGTGCTCTTTGATGGCTTCGAGTTTTGCGGCGAGCTCGTCGCACACGAGCTTCGGCGCGTAGCGGCTCACGTCGCCGCCGTGGCCTGCCATCTCGCGCACGAGCGAAGCGCTGAGAAATCCGTGCTTCGTCCGGCTCGGCAAAAAGATGGTGTCGATCTCGGGACGGATGTCGGCGTTGGCGTGCGCAATCTGAAGTTCGTATTCGAAGTCCGTCGTCGCGCGCAGACCGCGCACGATGACCGTGGCGTTCTTTTTTGCGCAGTACTCGATGAGCAGTCCATCGAATGCGTCGACCGTCACGTTCGACAGATGGGCGACGACCCGCTCGATGAGGCGCATGCGCTCCGCAACGGAGAAAAGTGGATGCTTCGTCGGGTGAACGCCGATGGCCACGATCACGTGCTCGAACAAGATTGCTGCGCGCTCGATGATGTCGACGTGACCGAGCGTGACCGGGTCGAAGCTCCCGGGATAAACGGCGAGCGCACGGCTCACTTGGCCGCTCCCTTGTTCTCCGATTTCGGCGGCGACTTTTGCGTGCCCGGTTTTTGTGGTGCAGCCGGAGCTGCCGGCGGCGGTGCGGTGGCCGGTGGTGCGGCTTGTGCGGGACCTTGAGGTTGCAGAGGAGCACTCTGCATCATGGACGGATCGAGCTCGAGCCACATCGCGCGCCCTTCGTCGCCGAACGTAACGCGAAATGCCGCGAGAAGTCCCGCGCCAACGACGCCGCCGAGATCCACGTCGAAGTTCGATTTGTATTCTGCAAGCGGTGCACCTTGGAGGACCGGCACTTGCGGCAGATCGAGGGATCCGAGTTTGAAGTACGGCAGCGCCCCGATCTTCCATTGCTGCGGCGCGCCCTGTTCGGATCGGAACGACGCCAGATCCGCCCCCGAGCGCTTGAGGAGCTGATCGTCGAGCGCAAGTGGATAGAACGCCGAAGAGTCGACGGCGAGAGGCGCCTGCCCATCCTCTCTGTTCGATATCGCTGCGCGCACCATCATCCCGCCGCCGCGCACGTAGAAGAGCGGCACGCGCGTGGCTGCCGGAGGCGGCGCAGGCTCGCTCTTGCGCACGACGAACTGCGAGCCGCGCCGATCGAATGTAACATGCATGTTTCGAAGGGCGTTGACCCCGATGAGTGCTTTGATGGGAGCGCCCAACTCGCGCGAGAGGGCCGACAGATCGTAGGTGAGCGCCGGCACGTCTTTGACTTCGAGTCTCTCGCCGAACCGCAAGTTCACCCACGCCGGCTCTTTGCGTGTGGTCGAGTCGATCATGAACTCGCCCATCGCCGTGTCGACGAGCGCGAGGATGCGTTCGCCTTGGAGCTCGCACGGGACGATGAGTGCGGGGCCGGCCTGCGGCATCTCCACGGACGCGACGAGCGCCCCTTCGATGGCGAACGGATGGCGCCCCTGTCCGCGCCGGGAGAGCTTGGCAACGTCGCGCGCCCAGGCATCCTTCACCGCCGGATCACGCAGCATGTCCTCGAGTTCGTCGGCCGCGCGATCGATATCGCCGGAGTACCAGAACGCGCGCCCGCGAATGCTCTTGGCTTCGCTGCTCGGCAGGTCTTCGGTGAGCTTGATCGCCGAGGGATAATCGAGCTTGGCGAGCGCAATGCGCGCGGCGGTGATGCGTGCCCCCGGATCCTGAGGAGCAGCTTTGAGTGCGCTGTCGGCAGCCGACGAGGCATCGTCCACGTCGCCGCTTCGGTAACTTTGTTTCGCGCGATTCAGCCACTTGTTTGCGAGCGGCTCGCGCCCCGAGGTGTTCGCGTCCGATCCTCCGCACGCGGCGGACGCGCCACCGAGAAGAACAACAAAGGCCATTGAGACAAGCGCGCGCTGCATCCGGTGCTCCTAAGGCTTGGGCGTACGAAGTTCGATCCGCAGGATGCGGTCTGCCCGAAGTTCACGGCGACCGCGTCCGGGGAGCTGATAGCCGATCACTTTGGGGGGGTCGAGCTCTCTTCGGATCTCGACGAGAACCATGGTCATCGGCTCCGGTGGACGCGCGTGAGGTCGATAGACCACGGTGACGGGCTCTCTCGCGGCGATCGCGTCAGTGCATTCTGCAAGTATCTGATCGCGCGCTCGCCGCTCGGCGACGCGGACCTGCCAGACGTCGCGCGGGGTTTGCGGCTCGAGCGCCTCGATACATCGTTCCCACACGACGCGCAGGGCAGCGACGTCTGCGTCGGCGCGGTGCGCGTGCGATGTGTCGATGCCGAAGTGCGCGCGCAGGGCGTCGAGTGAGTGTCGCGGCAAGCCGAAGGTCCGTCGCGAGAGGTTCAGCGTGTCGACGTAGAATGCAAGGCGCGCGCTCTTGCCTGCTCGCTTGAATTCGGCTCGGAGGAACCCGACGTCCCAGAATGCGCCGTGCGCAATGAGCACGGCGCCGTCGAGCAAGCGGGCGATCTCGGCGGCGACTGTGGCGAACGTCGGCGCGGAGACGAGCGCCGCGGCCGTGATTCCGTGAATGCGTTCGTTACCGACCTCGGCGGCACGCGCAGGCGACTCCGCGTCGCCGTCTTCGGACGAACCGCAATCGACCACACGAACCGGTTGATCGAGCGTCTCGGGGCGCACGAGCGTGTGCAGGCGCTGCTCGAGTTGCCCGCCGCGCACGCGTTCGATGCATACCTCGACGACGCGATCGCGCGCCGGATCGAGCCCGGTCATTTCGAGATCGACGAACGCGAGCGGCGCCTCTGCGAGCGGCAGATCCCACGGCGGGCCACTGGGGGGTTCGTGCGACAAATTCACTCTTTGCTTCCTGGTTCGGGCGGGCGACCATAGTCGATAGAGCGGTGGCACGGATTCTCTTGGTCGACGACAGCGCGAGCGCGCGTGCCCTTCTCGGCGTTCGGCTGCGTCAACGAGGGCATGACGTGACCGAGGTTGCCGTTGCCTCGAACGCCGCGGAGATGGTGCTCGCCGATCCTCCGGACGTGGTCGTGACGGATCTGTGGATGCCCGGCATCTCGGGGCTGCAGCTTTGCCGTCTCGTTCGCGCCGAGCCCGCGACCGCGCACGTGCCCGTGGTGCTGCTCACGGCGTCGGACACTCGGCGTGCGCGCTTCTGGGCGCGCCACGCGGGTGCTACGGCGTACGTCACGAAGTCCGAGATCGATCGCCTTATCGATTTGCTCGATGACGTCACGTCGTCACCGCCAACGCCGACGCACGTGCCCCCCGCTGCCCATCCGCAGATCGTCGCGCGCGGCAACGTGCAAGAGCGTCTCTCGCAGCTCCTCGACGCGTCGCTCTTCGAGTCGACGATCGCCGGCGAGGTCCGCGCGCTCGCGCAGAAGGCAGAGGAGCTCGAACACGTCTTCGCCGATCTCGCCGCCATCGCGTCCGACGTCGCCGACTACCGTTGGTTCGCGCTCGCGACGGAGGCCGAGTCCGCGACGCATGCTCATCACACGCGTCTCTTCATCCATACTCATCCGGATCTGCGCGAGATGGCCGAACGTGAGGCTCGCGACGCGTTCGAAGTTCCGCCGCCGCTCGAGCGTCGCAAGGACGGAGAGAGCGACGCGCACGTGATCGCCGATCAGCGCGCCTCCGCGGCCGAGTGGTCGACTCCGCCGCTCTTGCTCCCCGTGCAATTCGGCACGAGCGTGATGGGGCGCATCGCGCTCGCTCCGAACCGTCGCGGCGCTTCGCACGACGATCGCCATCTGCTTGCGCTGCTCGCAGCAGAACTCGGTGGTCCGATGCGCATGGTCGCGCTCGTTGCCGAAGCGCGCAAGCTTGCGTCGACCGATGCGCTGACCGGGCTACTCAACCGACGCGCGTTCGTCGAGTGTCTCGACAAGGCCCGCGCCGCGAGCGAAAAAGATTTTTTTCCAATGAGCTTTCTCTTGCTCGACGTCGATCACTTCAAGAAGGTCAACGACGGGCTCGGCCACGAGGCGGGCGACGCCGTCTTGCAAGGTATCGCGCGCGTGCTCGTGAGCATGGCGCGAAAGAGTGATCTCGTGGCGCGCTGGGGCGGCGAAGAGTTCGTCATTGCTCTCACGCGAACGGCCGAAACGGGCGCGCGCATTGCGGCCGAGCGCGTGCGCCGTGCCATCGCGGAGACGAAGTACTTGCTGCCTGGAGGGCAGTCGCACGGGGCCACGGCATCCATCGGCCTTGCGAGCGCCGAGAGCGAGCGCTGGAACCTCGAAGAATTGATCAGCCGCGCGGACAAGGCCATGTACTCGGCAAAACACCGCGGTCGCAACCGCGTCGAGATCGCATAGGTCGCCGAGGTGAATTGGCCGTCAGGCCCGTGGTGGTCGAGGTTGCGGAATAGGTGTTGCAACCTCCACCGCTTGGAGGACCCCATGAAAGGCCGTATTGCGTTCGCACCGTTGCTCGTCGCCGCATTGATTTTTGCGTGTTCATCGAATTCGATGAATCAAGATGATACGGGTGGCAGCGACGGAAATGCCTCCATGACATTCGCCCTTTCGGGTGGGGATTTCACAGGGAATTCGGTCCGCATCTGCGGCTCGCGCCCCGCCCCTGATCCGAAGTACCGGTGCAATGACTCGCTGACCCCTGACATTGAGGCAGGTACGGACGCAGGGGATGCATGCCCATGTTTCAACTTCAACCCGGATGGCAGTCTGGTGGACGGCACCGGTGCCCCTGCCGTGATCACGGGCCTCTGTCCTTCTGCGGATTTTCCAACGGCGAATTGGGCTTTCTCGTATGCTCTATTCTCCGCACCTGATTGTGGCGGAACGCAACTCAACGATGGGACGCATAACTTTACCTGCTACGACTCCACGGACATTGCATCGCAGACCTTCCCGAACCAGTCCGCCGAGGATGTGCTGAATCCAGGCCTGAATACCAACCATGTCCTCTGCAACACGGACAATGCTTCCAAGTCCTGGAACTTCGGGAGCTGCGCCACAGCGACGACACCAGCCGATACCGACGCGGGCAACGTTCGCTTCGACTGTGGATGCACCCCCGCCGCAGGCACATGTGACTGCGGGGATGGTGGAGTCATGGATGCGGATCTGGAGATCGGCTGCTCGTTCGATTCCCTGACATGCAACATCCTATGCGGACCACCGGTGGTGGCACCTCAGGGCTCCTGCACGCCCGCAAGCGCGCCGTCCGTACTCGTCAGCGGCACGGATGTCCTCGTCTACGTCCCACACGGTATTGGAACTCTAGGGCAAAACAGTCGTACGGCTATCTCGATCGTCCCTGTCGAGGGTACGAGCTTCCCCTCAAGCGCCTACATCTGGTCGACTACGGTGCCTTTGCTCTCGTGTGCATCGAACTCGGTCACCGGTCAGACCGTGTGCACCGGCAGCGACGCCTCTGTGCATCTCTTCAGCGATGTAACGCCCGGGGCCATACTGACAAGCAGCGCGACCGGGCAGATTCAGAGCAACTTCGCCGGATGTACGAACTGCGGTGTCGTGATGGACCCCATTCACAATCGTGCGCTCATCAGCATGTCGGTAGGTGGTGTTCCTGGGTTCCAGTTCCTTGACCTCTCCACCAATACATTCCTCCCGCCGTTCACGTCGCCGACGACGGAAATGACCATAGGTTTCCTTCTCGATCCGATCCGTAACCTCGTTCTGGCACCCACCGTGTCAAATACCTACGAGATCATTGATGTGACGGATCCTTCTGCCCCAAAGTTCTCCGAACGCACCACAAACATAAACTCTCCTTTTGTAGACTTCTCGGCCGCAGGAGAAGACTGTACAACCGGTATTGTGGCGTCCAGCCTTGCCCACTTCGACCGCTACTTTGACGACCCCATCCCATCGGACGTTTACCTCTCCGATCTCAGGCAGACGACGTTTACGGCGGGCACACCGGCTGGAACGTGGAGCGGCCCTACGCAGATCCAGACTCTTTCTTTAGAGAACATCAATTTTTTCTACGGACCATCGAGCGTTGCGATCGCCCAGGGCACGCATCAAGGCGTCATGAGCGACATTGCAGGCCACAGTCTGACGGCGATCCAGCTTCCGTCCAACCCCGGCAGACGCACTCCCGCGATCTCCGATTGGGTATCATGCGACATCACGCCGGGCGTGAGCGGCTTTTTCTTTCAGACCGTGACCGCCTATACGAGCCCAAACACCGGACACGCAATGGCCGTGGTCTCCCCCTTCCCGTATGGCTTGGCGGGGATGGCGGTGGTCGATCTCACGTTGATGCTCGATCCCGCCGTCGTGCCGAGAACGGCAGCCGGTCACGCATGTGCCGATGGCACACTGCCGGCTTCCGTGTTGCACTTCTTCCCGAGTTCCTGAAGTTCGACAGCCTGCTGCGCGAAATCGATGCGTCGGTTGGGCGCTGCGGTGCCTGCGCACGTACGACAAGTACGTTTACGCGGGCTCCTCGCGCTCCGCCCTAGCCTCGATTCGCTCGCGACGGCTGTCGAACATGCTCTGAGCCAACCTCGGTCACCGCTGGTCAGAGCGCAGAGCAATTGGCCGTCCGGAGATTCAACCCATACTTCGGCGAACGGCGATTTCATTGAACCACCAAGGAGAAGCAAGGAGTTTGGCAATAGCGGTGAGATGACGAGCCTCACTTCCAGGCGAGGAGGTGCATCGAGGTGCCTTCGCAACCGTCCGGCGCGGCGACGCCCTGCTGCGTCTCGATGATCGCAAACGTTCGTCCGTGGAGCGCGTAGCCGGCCTGGAGCATCAGCGCCATCGACTCGGTCGGACACCTGCGGAGCGCGAGGCGGAACGGCGCGCTCGGAAACGATCGAGTGGTCCCGCCCTGCGCGATGGAGATCGGTGGGAACGCCGGCTCCTTTGCGATGCTGATCGCGACGTCTTCGCCTCGCAAGGTTTGTGTGCCGTCATCGGGATCATCGACCACGAGGCTGCCGAGCGTCGTCCACTCACCTTTGATCGCCGCACGGGCCGCGGCGAGGCGCCGTGTGAGGAGCGCGTCGTACGCTGCCCAACTCTTGTCGGCCGCGGTTTTGTTCTTCTTTCCCAGCTCTTCTTGGGGGATCCGCGTCTCGTCGTCGACCGTCCAAAGGAGCAACTTCGAGCGCTCAACGCCCGTCTTGGCGTCGAGGATGTAGAGCGCGATCTCCGTGTAGCCGGTCACGCGACAGCACGCGGTGCGGCCGTAGACGTGGGCGACGCGCTCGCCGTCGATCGAGACCGCCGGCAACCCGCGCGTGCGCATCGGGAAGAAGGGGAACGAGTATTCCACCACCGTGCGCACGGTTGGTGCGGGGATATCCGGCTCCGTGGGAGTGGGCAGCGCCGGCAGCTCGATCTCCGGATGAATGAGAATGCCGGCCACCCGCGACACCGGCTCCGCGAACTCTTCGTTGAGAGTGACCCACGGAGCCACGCTCGGGCCGGCATCAATCGCCGCGGTCTCCCTCGCTGCGTCCGGGGCGCCGGACTCGAGCGCTGCTTGCTGCTTCGATGGGGCCGCCGTGCCGTTCATCACGGCGGAAAATGCAAGGGCAACAGCGCCTGCGGCAACGCCGAGCGAAGCGATGAAACGACGACGATTTCGACGCATCCGGCTTCTCCGTGGGTGCGATGGGCAGATTCTAGCGGTCGAAGCTGATGAGGCCGTCCGACGGCGGATTCATTCTTCGCATTGTCACATGTGTTAGTTACCTATGTCGAGGCTCTCCATCGTCGCGGTCGTTCGTCATTGGAGCGGAAATGTACCCAGCTCACCCTGCGTGTGCGAGCGCGAGAAGACGGCCCCTTGCCACGTGCTCGTCAGGCGCGCCAAGGCGCGCGCCTTCCTGCGCACGGACGGGGAAGGCTCGTGCCTGAAGCATCATCGATCGTTCGCTGACATGACATGGGGGGATCTACGGCCCCCTGCACTCGACGATTGGGTGTCATGCAGCACCTCCGGGATTGGCATGTTCCCTCAGAGCGTGTTCTACAGCCTGCTGCGCGAATCGATTCGTCGGTTGGGCGCTGCGGTGCCTGCGCACGTACGAATAGTACGTTTACGCGGGCTCCTCGCGCTCCGTCCTAGCCTCGATTCGCTCGCGACGGCTGTCGAACACGTTCTCAATCCGTCACCGCATACACGAGTCCGAACACCGGACATGCGAGCTTCAGTGATGAACGACATCACGATTCCCTGAATGGTACGTCTACGAACGAGAGCGTGATTGTCGTCGTGAACCGGTTTGTACTCCCATAAGGAGTACAAACCGAGGGTCACATTCCTCAGCCCAACCAGATCTCGCCGAGGTCGCCGTCGATGGTGATGACGTCGCCGACCTTGAGCACGAGATCGCTGCCCTTCGAACGCGAAGGCCCCCAGACGGTGAGGGTGTCGGCAGCGTAGTCAATGGCGATGCGAGCGCAGTCGGCGATGCACGGCTTGCCGAGACTTCGCGCAACGACGGCCGCGTCGCTCGTGAGGCCGCCGCGCGTGATGACGATGCCTGACGCCGCTTGCATGCCGGGGACATCCTCCGCCGATGCCTCGACGCGCACGAGGATGACGCTTTTCCCCGTCGATGCGCGCAGCACGGCGTCTTTCGAATGAAAGACGATTTCTCCCGTGGCCCTTCCGGGGCTCGCGGCCATTCCCTTCGTGAGGAGTTTGCTTGGTGCCATAGCTAATCGTCCGCCTCGTCAGTTTCTTTGTCGTCGTCGTCGGTGGATGCCGGGCGGAGATCGGCGAGCGACGCTCCGCACTTGCACTTCTTGGGAACGGCCTTCTTGAAGTACACGCGCTCGCAGTTTGAGCACACGCGGCCATCGGGTTCGTACGAGATCGTCTTGCCCGTTGCCGCGCAACGCTTGCCGACGATCTGAAGCGGTTCGAGATCGATCTTCGTTCCTGCCAACGGCGATGCCTGAGGCAGGTTCTTGCGCACCTCTTCGGGGATGTCCACGTGTGCTGGGATGCGCGCCTCCGCCTCCGCAACGATGTGGGCGACCGCGTCCGGATGACTCTTGAGAGGCACCTTGAACGTGAACGGCGCGCCCGACTCGTCCTTGCCGGTGATGCCGAGCGCGAGTGAGCCCGACTCCCACGTGATCGTGTCGACGCCCCACCACGGCATGCGCCGGAGTTCTCCGCGCTCGATGCCGATGCCGGGATCACCCACGCGCAGCGGAGGATCGCTGCTCGTACGAAACCAGATCGCAACGGCCATCAGCACGGCGCCGCCGGCGATGAGATATTGAGGAACGGCCTTGAGCTTCTCGTCGCCCTCGAAAACGTGACCGTAAACATAGCCCCATGTGCCCGCACCAAGGCTCACCGCGCCGAGCGCGCCGGCGATTCGGGCGATCCAAGGGCTCTGTGCACTCTGCGGGGTGAAGCGACGATCTCGTCGTTTCGCGGTCTGCTTTTTCTTCGCGCTACTCATGCAATATGCACCAAATTCAATTTTGCATAGCACACGCGTTCCGCGCCGTAACTGCGTCACCACGTACGCTCGCGACGGTTATCAAACGCGTTCTACTTTGACAGGACGGCCAGGGCCTCTTTCAGCAGATCGGGCAAAGCAAGATCGAAGACTTTGGTGCCGAGTTGTTCGATCGCGCGATCTGCTTCGGTTTGGCGGTAGCCCATGTTGATGAGAGCGCGTGTGAGCAGATCGTGCGGACTGGCTTCTGCATGGGGCGTAGCCTTCGCGATTCCAACGGTGGCCTGCATTCTCGACGTGCTGGCTTCGACGATTGGCAGCTTGTCTTTCAGTTCGAGCAAGAGTCGCTCGGCGGTCTTCTTGCCAATGCCGGAAATGCTGGTGAGTTTGCCGAGCTCTTTGCGCATGATGGCCTGTCCGAGCTCCGGTGCAGGCAGCGCGGAGAGCACGGCGATCGCGGTCTTTGGCCCCACGCTGCTGACGCCGATGAGCGTGCGAAACGCGAGCCTGTCCGCGTCGCTCGCGAAACCGAAAAGCGAAAGGACGTCTTCGCGTACGTGCGTATGAACGAAGAGCGTCACCCGCCCGTCGTCCTCCGTCCTCGCTCGTCCGATCGTTCCGAGCGGTACGATCACTTCGTAACCTACGCCGTGGACATCGACGACGATCGTTCCATCGTCCTCGTGTGTCAGGTGGCCCGTGAGACGACCGATCATCGTTCAAGCTCCTCGTCGAAGGGCTGCGGCTGCGAGCAAGCAGAGCACCGGTGAGACGACCATGTGATAGCGATCTTCGCCGAAGAAGATCGCGTGCGCGACAACGGTCGTCGCGAGCAACGCGACCGGCAAGAGCAGCGCGGGAGACGGTTTTGGTCTGCCCGGCAGCGGCAGCCAAGGGAGCACGCACCCGACCACGACCATGGCCGAGAACGTCGGCGTGGATGCTGTGAACGACGCGTACGCGAGCGCTGCAAGAGCCACGAAGAGTGTACTCTGCACGATGAATCCGCGAAGGGATCCGCCCTCGTCGCCGCTCGCTTTTTGCCGTCGCCGCCGTGGCCGCACGATGCCGACGAAGGCGAACGGCGCGATCGAGACGAGCGCGCGGTGCGTGGTGGTCAGAAATTCACGGGCCGCGGTGCGACGAGGCTCGGGCCACGCCGCGGGTCGTGCCTCGTGAAGATATTCGACCGCGAACGATTCATGGTCGAACGTGTACGAGAGCTTCGCTGGCACGAGCCCGAGCCATCGCATGGGCGCTTGCCGGATGTGCGACAGGCCGTAATGAAGCCAGCAGCGATCCTGCTGAACCTGTCCCGTCACTTCGCGACAACCGTCGGAGGAGCGCAGCGTTTCGAAGCGCCCCGTCGCGCGCGGAAATGCACCGATGGCGAGGTTCCATCCGGCGTTCGTACTGATGAGCGCGCAGCCATCCATCACGCGGCAGTTGCGCAGAGTCCACGGCAACACCGTTGCGACGGCGATCGCGCATGCCGCGATGGCGGCCGCAAAACGCGCGCGCATGCCGGACCCCGTGCTGGGGAGCACGTTGGCTGCGAGTGCGAGAAACGGCGCAGAGAGAAGTGCCTGCGGACGAACCAGGGCCGCGATGCCGAGCACGAACGCGCCTGCCGCAGGGCCGCGTAAGAGAGCGGCCCATCGCTTGCGCGAAGGTGTTTCGAGGCCGTCGCCGAGCCGGCTCCGTTTCACGCGAAGCGCCACCCAGAACGCGGCGAGCACCAACAGCGCCGAGAGCGGCTCGGTCATCACGAGCGCGCCGTAGAGAACGAGCCCTGGATCGAGCGCTACGAGCGTGCCGGCGACGAGCGCGCGCAGCGGCGAGAGCGCCTCGCGCGCAAGGAGAAACGTGAAGACTGCAAGGAGTGCCCCCGCGATGCCGTTGGCGACGTGAGCGGCGAGCGGCGTCGGTCCGAAGATATTGTAAAATACACTCAAGTACGCGCTGTAGCCGACCGGGTAATGGCACCACGGATGCCAGATCGCGTGTCCATCGACGAAGCGGTCGTCGCTGTAACCGAGCCCGGCGGCGATGCGCTTTGCACCAAAGTCGTAGTATTGCCCATCCCAAACCGGCTCGGCCGCGAGCTTCAGCGCAGCGGCGAGACGAAGCGCGAAGGCGACGACGAAGATGCCCACCATCAACATCGCGTCGGTTCGTCGTGCAACCTTTTGGTTGCTCACAGTCTCGTTGGCTTGCTCGTTCACTCGACGTTCTTCTCGCGCATCCGCCGGAGATAGGTGCGCTGCACCTGGGCCGGATCGAGACGCAGGTACTTCGCGAGCTCGGTGAGAAAGCCTCGCACGTAGACGACGGCGGGAAGGCTCTCGTACGTCTCCTCTTCGAGCGAGACGAGATGCGACTTGGAGATCTTCGTGCGCGAGGCGATTTCGAGTAGCTCGATCCCTTGCGACTCGCGCACCTTGCGCAGGAGCGTTCCGGAGAACTCCGTGTCCGGGCCAATCTCGCGCGACAGTTCGCTCTGGAGCATGAGCTGCTCGGCGGCGAGCGCAGGACGCGCGATCGCGGCGGGCTGCGATGGTGCGTCGGGCTCGGGGAACATCGACAAGTCGTAGGCACGCCGGCGTACCGGATCGAGCAGCGTGTCGTGTGCTTGCTCGACGCGAGACTGCGCGGCGCCGAGTTCCTTGTCGTCGAAGAGGGACGTCGTTGCCAGGCCGTCCATGGCGTACACCTCGCGCTGGCGCTTGACGGCGCGGCGGATCTCCTCGTCGTTCGATGAGCGACCAACGCCGAGCACCTTGTAGTGATCGGGTGTATCGAGCAAGGGCGGTGAAGTGAGCGGGCCGCCGTCGCTCGCTTGTTGGAACAGGGGCTCCGGGATCTCTGCGGAGTCACGGCTTACTGCCGTGAGCGCAACGACGCGCCTCGCGATGCGTTCGAGGTTGCGCGCGGCTTTCGACGTGGGACTGTCGACGAGCAGCGGTCTGCGCCTTCGCACCGAAAGCCATGCGGTGTCGTCGTGTTCAATCCATCCGAGCTCCGCAAGCTCGATGCCGTAGTGTCTCTTGCAGAGTGCACTCATCGAGGTGGCGAGCTCGAGGTCGGTGCGCACGCGTGTCTGGTTCACCACGAGATAGAGATGCGTTCGCTGCGCCTCGGCCCACGCGAGCTCTGCGAGCGTGCGATCGTTGCGCGACAGAACGCGGATGATCTCCATGGGGGAAGGCAGTCGGCCGATCTCTTTGAATGCGCGATCGACGAGCGAAAGCCGAAAGCGGTCTCTGGCGAGCGCCCGCCGCAGGCGCCGGCGATATGCCGCGCGCACGAAACGGTACGTCGCTTCGATGGCGGGCGGCTCGGGCACCGTCACGCAGATGGCGAAGTCCGCCCCCAACATCACGTCGAGGGCGAGATTCGTCGGTCCGGGACCGACGTCGACGACGAGATAGTCGGTGGGGAGCGCGCGCAGCCGCGCGAGGAAGCGCGTTTTGCGGCCCGCACGCAGTTGCAGCGGAGGATCGATGGCGTCGTGCGGACCGGGCAAGATCGAGAGCCCGGGCACGCTCGTTGGTACGAGCGCTTTGACGAGACTGTCGAGCGGTCCGTCGATGGGCAGAGGCTCGGTCAGGGCGCTGAGACCGAATTGCGTGTGCAAATTCGCGCCCGCAAGATCGCAGTCCACGAGCGTGACGCTCTTGCCGAGTTGCGCGAAATAGACGGCGAGGTTTTGTGCGATGAAGCTCTTGCCCACGCCACCGCGTCCGCCGCCGACGGCGAGCAGCCGCCGCGATCCCCGCACGGCTTGCAGATGTTCGAGCTCGATGGGCACGGGCGTCACGCTATCGGTCACGGACGTCCTCCGCCCTGTCCGGGCTGCCGATTGGACGCGGGAGAGCGCGCGCAAAAGGCGCGGCGGAGCAGGCCGAAGATGCGGGCTCCGAGCTCCGGTGCCCGAAACGGCTTCGGTAGAAAATCGTCGACGCCGCATGCGAATGCTTCGACGACGTCGCGCGACGTTGCCTGATGAGAGAGGACGAGCACCGGCAGCGGCGTGCGATTCGGATCTCTGCGGAGCGTGCGCACGAAGTCGAGTGGATCGCTATTTTTCGTGTGGAAGTCCAGCACGAGCGCATCGAACGATGCCTGCTGCAATCGCTCCTTGGCCTGCTCGGCGGTGGCGACGGCGTCCACCGTGAGACCAATTTCGCCGAGCATCATCCCCACGTCTTGCCGTGTCTCGGCGTCCTCGTCCACGAGCAGGACGTGCGCTGCGAGGATGACGCGCATGGACTCGACGGGTGTCGAGGGCGGCGCTTCGCTCGGCGGTTGCTCGTCGAGAGGATCGTTGCAGGATGCAACGCTTTGGTTGCGTGGTGGTCCTTGCGGTTGTGCGCGCGATGATTCCTGCCGCACCGCCGCGAGCCCTCGAAGTCTTTCCCAGTCACGGCGCTCGAACGCGATGTGCGCGTCACCTGCCGCGAGCACGCCGCGCGCTGCGGCTGCCGTTGCGCGACAGCGCGAACCGATCTCGAAGATGGCGAGCACCCATTCGCCGTCTCTCACGATCTCGCCGCTCGGCACGGACAAGGAGCCGCAAGTCTCCGCGAGCGCGCCGGCAAACGCCGCGACGTCGGCAAAGCGAAAGACGATCGAGCGCACGTTGCGGCAATACCTAGCTGCGACGCAGCCGTCGCGCAAAGCGAACGTGGGTCGTGCTGTCAACGCCGTTTTTCGGCCGCCTGCTGCAGCCGGACCTTATGTTAGACTCGCCGCGTTTGCATGCTCACCAAAGCGTTAACCGTCGGTTTTCTCGGGCTATTTGCGCTCTCCGGGTCAACGTGCGGCAAGTCGAATCCCGAAGATGCGACGACCTCCAAAGAGAAGCCGGCCGTATCGGACGTCGTCTTGGAAGGCGTGGACACGAGCTCGCTCACGCCGCGCGAGAAGAAAGAATGGGGCTCGTACGTCTCGGAGTTCCTTTCGCCCTGCCAGAACGTTCCCGTATCCATCGCGCAGTGCGTGCAGGAAAAGCGTCCGTGCTCGAAGTGCCTGCCGGCTGCAAAATACATCCTTCGCGGTGTCAAAGATGGCCTGACGCGCGAGCTCATCGAAAAATCCTACAAAAACCGCTTTGATCCGGACGGGATCAAGGACGTTGCCATC
Organism: Polyangiaceae bacterium; assembly: GCA_009781005.1. GTDB lineage: Bacteria > Myxococcota_A > Polyangia > Polyangiales > Polyangiaceae > Labilithrix. Next base: position 37,144 of record WQYX01000012.1, read on the forward strand.
GACGGCTCACCAGCCAAAGGGCCGGAGAGCGCGCCCGTCACCATCGTCGAATTTGCCGACTTCGAGTGTCCGTACTGCGGGCAGATCGCGCCGGCGGTCGACAAGCTCGTCGAGCAGCGGAAAAACCAGGTCCGTTTGGTCTACAAGTTTTTCCCGCTCCCCGGCCATCCTCACAGTGACATTGCGGCGCGCGCGGCCATTGCAGCTTGGAGGCAGGGCAAATTCTGGGAGATGCACCATGCACTCTACAGCAATCAGCGCCACCTCGAGCAGTCCGACCTCGACTCGTACGCCAAGGAGCTCGGTCTCGACATCTCGCGCTTTCATGCCGACATGCAGTCGAACGAAACCACGGACCGAATTGCACGCGACAGAAAGCTCGGCGACGACGTGAAGATCGAGGGGACGCCGTCGTTCTTCATCAACGGCCGCGCGGTCGACAATCGGCAGGACATGAGCGACTGGATCTCGCTCGAATTGTCCATGATGGACGCGAAAAAGTAGTCGGCGGCGATGACGCGATCATTTGGCGATGGCTGCGGGTGTTTTCCGACCGGCCGTCATTATGCGGGGATTGCGCACCTGCTCCGGACCGTCGTTCGCGGCGTCGTCGAGGGGATCTCGCCTGACGTGCCGTGGCAAGAAATCGAGATCGCGCTGCTCGACGTCGAGACGACGGGGCGCGATGCGTCGGTCGATCGCGTCGTCGAGGTCGGTGTCGTCGTCGGTCGCGGCGGCGAGATCCTTCGCAAGGACAACTGGCTCATCAACCCGGGCATCCCCATCCCGCCGGAGGTCTCGGCCATTCACCACATCACGAACGAGATGGTCAAAGATGCCCCGCGCTTCGAAGACGTGGCCGCCGAGATCGCCGGGGCGCTTCGCGGGGCCGTCCCCGCGGCGTACAACGCGCCGTTCGACCGGGCCTTCATGATGAGCGAGTTCTCGCGCGCGCAAGCCGACACCTCGTCGATCGGCGCCCTCGCGCGCGACGTGGAGTGGATCGATCCGCTCATTTGGGCGCGCCACATCCAAGCGGACGAAAAGTCGCGCGCTCTCGGCGACGTTGCCGCCCGACTCGGGGTCTCGCTCGAAAACGCGCACCGAGCCGAGGACGACGCCGCAGCAGCCCTCCGCGTCCTCTACGCTCTCGGCCGCAATCCGCGCGTGCCTCGCGCATACGGGGCGCTCCTTCAGCAGCAACGCAGCCTCGCGCAAAGCCAAGCCGCCGCCCGTCGCACCTGGCGTTAAGGTGACCCCACCGCGCGTCTCGCCTTCGGCTCACCGCGCGTGCTCCCCTTGGCCTCGTGCTCGTCAGGGCCCCTTTCGCGTTGCGCCTTCGGCGCCGGTCGGCCCCGCCTACGGCGGGACCTCCGTGGCCCTTCCTGCGCGCGGGCAGGGGAGCCCGCAACTGGTGCATCATGGGGAAATTGTGCCGCATTCGAGCCTTGCGTTGGAGCCTCAAGGCAGGCAGGCCAGCCGATGCGAACGCGGCAAATCGAAAGCGGTCGAGTGCAGCGGTCGAGTCGTAGCCCGGTGGCGCACGCGCTTTCTCACCTTCTCATATTTGCGTGTACTTTCTCGCGTGACGCGGCGCATGGTCCTTCGCTAGTATCGGCCACTTCGTAGGAGGCCCCGATGACGGACAAAGTCGAAATTAAATTGAAGGATTCGGTGTACGAGGCACCCATCGTTACCGGGTCCGAGAATGAACAGGGTATCGACATCCAAAACCTGCGTGCGAAAACCGGATTGGTCTCGCTCGATCCGGCGTTCATGAACACCGCTTCAACGAAGAGCGCCATCACGTTCCTTGATGGTGAGAGGGGTATTCTTCGTTACCGCGGCATTCCAATCGAGCAACTCGCGGAAAAGTCGACGTTCGTGGAGACGGCTCATCTCCTTATCTATGGAGAGCTTCCCACGCAGCCGGAGCTCGATCACTTCTCGGATAGCCTCGCGCGCAACTGCCTCATTCATGAGGATATGAAGCATTTCTTCGACGGTTTTCCGGGGACCGCGCACCCCATGGCCGTTCTCTCGGCGATGATCTGCTCGCTTTCGACGTATTACCCGGAGCTGCACGACGTCGGTGACAAGCAAGCAACGGATATCACGATTGCGCGCATCATATCGCAGGTTCGCACCATCGCGGCGTATGCCTATAAGAAGTCCATTGGGCAGCCGTTCGTCTATCCGCTCAATAGTCTCAAGTATTGCGGAAACTTCCTCAACATGATGTTTTCGGTTCCTTTGGAGCCGTATCACATCGATCCCGAGGTCGAGAGAGCCCTCAATCTTCTCTTCATTCTCCATGCAGACCACGAGCAGAATTGCTCCACGTCGACCGTGCGCCTCGTCGGCAGTTCGCGAACGAACCTCTTTGCGGCCATCGCAGCGGGCGTTCTTGCTCTCTGGGGGCCACTGCACGGCGGCGCGAACCAGGAAGTCATCGAGATGCTCGAAGCCATCCATGCCGGCGGTGGCAACGTCAAGAAGTTCGTCGAGCTCGCGAAGGACAAGAACTCCACGTTCCGCCTCATGGGCTTTGGCCATCGCGTCTACAAGAACTTCGATCCCCGCGCGAAGATCATCAAAGACACGGCGGACAAAATTCTCGTCAAGCTCGGTGTCAAAGATCCGCTGCTCGACATCGCCAAGGAGCTCGAGGAAGCGGCGCTCAAAGACAACTACTTTGCAGACCGCAGGCTGTACCCGAACGTCGACTTCTATTCGGGCATCATCTACCGTGCGCTCGGCTTCCCAACGAACATGTTCACGGTGCTCTTTGCCATTGGACGCGTTCCGGGCTGGATTGCCCACTGGAAGGAGATGATGGAAGACAAGACCACGAAGATCGGGCGCCCGCGCCAGATCTACACGGGTCCGAACGAGAGGTCGTACGTCCCGATCGGGCAGCGCGCCAAGAAGTAATCGCCAGCGCGTTTTCGTGCAGCGAAAGGCCGCAGGTACCCCGGAGGTATCTGCGGCCTTTTCGTATGCGGAGTTTGCTTTGCACAATAGAATGTGTAACTTCCTACACATGTCGACGAATCTTGCAATCGACGATGCTCTTCTCGAGGAAGCCACGCGGATCGGCGGTCATCGCACGAAGAAAGCCACTGTGACGGAGGCGCTGCAAGAGTACATCCAGCGTCGCAAGCAGACGAAGATCATCGAGCTTTTCGGTACGATCGATATCGATCCTGCTTACGACTACAAGAAGCAGCGGCATAGGCGGCGCTCGAAGTGAAGGTTCTCGTCGACACCTCGGTTTGGTCGCTTGCGCTTTGCAGGAAGCACGTGAGCTCGGATTCGCCTGTCGTTGCCGAGCTCGCGGAGCTGGTTCGCGAAGGGCGAGCGACGATATTGGGGGCCATCCGTCAGGAGCTTCTCTCTGGGGTTCGCACCTCCGCTCAATTCGAGACCTTGCGCGAGCGGCTGGCGGCCTTCCCTGATTACCTTGTCACGACAGACAGTTACGAGAGAGCTGCCACGTTTTTCAATCAGTGTCGGAGCCGTGGGGTCGCGGGATCGAGCACGGACTTTCTGATTTGCGCGGTGGGCGCATCGGGTCGCTTGCCCATCTTCACAATGGATCAGGACTTCGAGCGATTTGCGCGAATTCTCCCGATTGAGATCCATCGCGTTCAAACGGCACTGTTGCAATGAAAAGGCCCCTGCGCCCAACTACGGTTACGGCGAGAGGAAGCCAAGCCAGCTCGATATCCAATCGCCGAACAAGAGCAACTCGAGGCACGCGAGGATCAGAAACGGTCCGAATGCAATGCGCGCGCGGTGTGGTGCGTCCTCTCCCTCCTCGGTGAGCGGATCTTCCAAAAGCTCGCGCCTCGCTTCTTCGTCACCCTCGGCAGCGGCTTTCTTCAACGCCTCGATGTCTTGGGCAACGGCGTCAGGGAGCTTCGTCTCGACACCGAAGATCTTGAGCAGCAGGGCGTAAACCGTGCCTTGCATGGCGCCGGCAAAAAGCGTGAAGAGTGCACCTTCCCAGCCGAACCATGCGCCCGCGAGCGCGACGAGCTTCGCGTCACCGAGCCCCATGCCGGTGCGCCCGAGAAGTTTCTTGTAAAGTACAATAAACGGGACCCATACGACGGCGAATCCGACGATGGCACCCGTGACGGAAGCGCGGAGTGGCAGGTCGCGCAACGTCGCCGTGGTGGTACCGAGGACGATGCCCGAGAGCGTGATCGAGTCGGGCAAGAACATGTACTCTGCATCGATGAACGCCGCGGCGACGAGCCCGAGAGAGAGCGCGAAGTCCGCGCCGTAGATCGCGGCTACCCGTCCGACGGGCGTCGAACCGGAGAGGCGCAGAACGATCACGGTCCAAATCGCGTACGAAAGGGCGCCGCCGATGAGTTCCACGAGCGGGTAGCGCGGGCTCATCTTCACGCCGCAACAGCGCGCTCGTCCGCGAAGGATGACGTACGAGAGAACCGGGATATTGTCGTAAGCGGCAATCGGGCTGCCGCAACCGGGGCAATGCGACGGCGGGCGTACGACGCTCATGCCGCGCGGAACGCGGTAGATGACGACGTTGAGAAAGCTGCCCCAGATGAGCCCGAATGCGACGATGGCGCTGCGCAAGAGCCAACCAGGCACGAGCGCAAGCAGTTCATGCAGCGTCATTCCGGAACATCCGCGTCATGAGGCAAAGAGCAACGTAACACGCGCTCCGCTTCATGAGTGCGTATGCTGCTCTCGGTCGCGACGGTCGCGAATCGTTGAAAGGCCTGGTAGGTTCCGGGCTCCCCGCTTCCAACTCACCTCATGCTTCTATCCATCAACGCCGAACACCCCGAGCCTCGGAAAGTCCGCCGCGCTGCCGAAGTGCTGGAGGCTGGCGAGGTCATTGGTTACCCAACGGACACGGTTTACGGTCTCGGTTGCGATATCGCGAACAAGCGAGCGATTGATCGACTCTACGAGATCAAAGGCATGGGGCGGTCGCAGCCGCTCGCATTCATCTGTCCGGATTTGTCCGAGATTGCCAAATACGCCATCGTCGACAATCAAGCTTATCGGCTGCTTCGCCGTCTCTTGCCCGGGCCATACTGCTTCATCCTCCAGGCAACTCGTGAAGTGCCGCGGCTTATCCAGACCAAGCGAAAGACGATTGGCATTCGCGTTCCGAATCATGAGATCATTCGCGCCGTCGTGCGCGAGCTCGGTCGCCCCGTCATCTCCACGACGGCACAGCGCCGCGGCGCCGAAGTCCACGTGGATCCCGCCGAGATCGACGACGACTTCAGCGGTCTCGGTTTGGTGATCGACGCAGGGGCCGGCGGCATCATTCCAACCACCGTGGTCGATCTGACGGTGCAACCACCGGCCGTCGTGCGCGAGGGCGCAGGCGCCGTCGACGATTTCACCGACGAGCCGCGATCGCTTCGCGGCATGAAGCAGTCGATGCGCGAACTGCAAGACCACTGGAGCGATTGAAAACGCGTTTGCTAACCTGCTGCGCGCCGCGATCTCTTCGTTTTTTCTTGCGGTGCGTGCTCACGTACTTCAAGTACGCTCCGCGCGCTCCTCGAAAAAAGCCTCGACCTCGCGTCGCTCGCAACGGTTATCAAACGCGTTTTAATCACTAGGTTTTAATCACTAGTTAAGTAGCGAGTAGGACGTGGAGGGCGCCGCCGACACTGGAGGCTTCGGCGATGAGTGCATGATGCACGTTCTTTGCCCAGCGCACGGCGCTCTCGAGACGCGCGCTCGGCTCGTCGTCGCGGGCGTGCACGGCGAGGTAGCCGGCAATGAGCGATGCGAGCACGCATCCTCCGCCGTGAATCATCGGCGTCGTGAGCCTTGGCGCCGATAGTTCGACGACGCGCTCGGTGGTTGCGAAAAGATCGACCGCCATCTCGCCATCCAGATGGCCACCTTTGAGAAGCACGGCTCGCGCGCCTCGCTCGAGCAGATTTTTTGCTGCTGTGCGTGCCTCGTCGAGACACGTAACGTGCAGTCCGCTCAAGATCTCGGCCTCCGGCGCATTCACGGTGACGAGGGTGGCGCGTGGAAGGATGGTTTCGCGCATGGCAGCGATGCCGCGTTCCTCGAGCAAGCGCGCGCCTCCACGCGTCGGCATCATCACGGTGTCGACCACGACCGGGATCGCGTCGTGACTCGCGATGAGAGCGCCGACGGCGCGTGCGTTTTCGTCGCTGCCGAGAGCACCGACTTTGATGGCCTGCACGTTCTGGTGCTCGATCACTTCATTGCACGCAGCGATGAGTTCGGTCGCGGATACACGCGTCGCGCTCTTCATGCCCGAAGTCGACTGCACGGTCAGAAGCGTGCATGCTGCACACGCAAAGGCACCCGCGCGGGCAATGGCGCGTGCGTCGGCGAGGATGCCCGCACCGCCACCCGGATCGAGTCCACCAATGGCAAGCACGCACGGAAGTGCGCTCATGGAACGTGAAGGCTTCGATGCGTGCACGACGCGCGACACGTATCGCGCTTCTACGTGTTGCGCCAGACTCTAACCCACGAAGGCGGTGCCTAGCTTGCCTGGCCGGCGCGGCGCCTCTGGCGATTTCTTCCAAGGTTTCGAGATCTGCGTGAGCGTCTCCGCGAGATCGCGCATGCGCGAGCCCGCAAAGAGCCTTCGATCCTTCTTCGCGCTCATGGCGAGATCGTGCAGTGAGAGGATGCCAACGAGGTGGCCTTTCACGTCGACCACGGGCAGTCGGCGAACGCGTGCATGACGCATGATTTGCTGCGCCTCGCGAAGGTCGTCGTGCGGTCCGACGCGTACGGGCTTGTGCGCCATCGCTTGCGCGACGAGCAGTTCGTGCAGAGGGCGGCCATTGAGTAGTGCAGCCATGCAGACGTCGCGATCGGTCACGATGCCGACGACGCGCTTCTCGTCATCGACGACCGGGACGCAACCGCAATCGTTGTCCCACATGAGCTGAGCGGCGCGCGCCAAGCTCTCATCCGGATGGCAAGGCTTCACCGTGCGCGTCATCACGTCCTCGACCTTCATCGTCTCCTCCACCTCAACGTGAAACAAGTCACTCCGAACGACGGGCCCGTCAATGTGGCATCATTCTGCGCGGCATGCACTCCGCGGAATCAATGAAGGAGTCGGTCGTAACGTCGTCCGAGAGCGCGCCCGGATCGCGTGCACGCGTCCTTAGCACGCTCGAGTATGTGTTGCAGCTCGCGTTCTTCGCGGCCGTGCCTTTTGTCGTCGTCGTTCTCGCGAGCCTCGTGCCGATGATCGGCGCGATCGCCAACATCGTGCTCGCACTCGTCACGTTCTTCTTCGGCGAGGTGCTGCGAACGCACGCGCAGAGGCGCGGTTGGGTCGGGCGCGTCCTCCGTCGGCAACTCGCTTTCGAGGCCTACTATCGCGAAAAAGCACCGAAGCCGTTTCTCTATTACGTCTTCTACCCGCTGCTCTTCCCGTACTGGCTCACGGTGCGCGAGGCTCGGCGCGAAGCGTGGCTCTTCAAGGGATACACGATCGTCACCTTCATCGTCCTCGCGATCGCGGGCGTGTACCGATACTTCACCGCGTACCGACCCGAGCTCGGTCTCCGGCCGTTCCTCGTCGCGTTCGGCGTTGGCGTCGTCGTCGAGACGGTTGCAGTCCTCATGCTTCTCATGCCGATGACGACGAGCATCGTGGCGCATCACCAGAAGAAGCAGCGTCGACATCTCTTTGCGCTTCTCGCCGTGGGGCTCGTCTCCGCGGCGATTGCGGCAACGATGCTCGCGCGCCGTCATCGGTCGTTTCCCTCGCTCGAGACGCGCGAGCGCGTTCTACAGCGTACGCTCGCTGTTCCTGCGCGCGCGAAGAAGGCTCAGATGGATGCGCTCTCGGTCGCGTGGAAGGCGCGCAAAGAAAAGCGATGGGGCCGCGAGGACGACGGCACGCTGGCGGGGCCTGCGCTCGATGACGCGCGTGCTGCGCTCAACGAGTTTTATCGGCCCGACGAGGCCAACGCATTCGAGCTCTGGACGAGTGCGCGCAAAGAGAAGCCCATGCTCATGGTCATCTTTGCGGAGGGCCCGCGCAAAGGGCGCCCCGTGTTTCTCGGGATGCAGCCGGACGGCACACTCGTCGAACGCGTTCGCGACATCCCGAAGCCCGCACGCGTGGTCATGCGCACCGCCGGCGATCTTTAAATCAGTTGGCGTGCTTCTCGATCAGCCGGCCGAGGCGTGGCACGGCCTGTTCGACGTTCTTTTTCGCGGCGCCGCGAAGTTTTTCGTACGCACCCTTGGCGACGCCACTCTTGGCGCGCGCCGCCTTCGCGTCGGTGATCGAGAGGAGCGCGTCGGCGACGCGGCCGGTGTTCGATGAGAAGAACTCCGCGACGGGTTTGTTCTGCGACTTTGCGTCTGCGTAGATCGGCTCGAGGACTTTGGCGAACTCGGGAACGAGATCGGTAACCGCACCCTCGATGAAGCCAGGCTTGATGCCCTTGACTGCACCGTACCCTGCCTTGATGGCGAGCCCGGAGATCCCTCCCTTGTCCTTCACCTCGGCGTCAATGAGCTCGCAGCAGTCTTTGATGATCTGGGGTTTCTTGGCTTCATCCGTAAATGCGTCCACAAGAGACATCTCGGAACCTCGCTACCTTAATGAGTGTGGATTACACGCATTAGCACACGCATGAACGAGTGTGGACCGTAACTTGACTTGTCGCGTTGGCGAGTTCAGAAACCGTCGCTGCTTGGACAGGGCAGTCGCATGGACAGCGTGAAGGGCTCAGGAAATTTTGGAGATGGCGTGATGGCAGCGATGTCGGCGGAGCCGACTGCGACGGCCGCTCCTCTCCTCCGCACGGAAAAGCATGCAAGCGGTCTTGCCTCTGTCACGCTCGAGGGCGCAGATCGCGCGTCGGCTGTTGCAATGACGCCCGCGCGCCTGCGCGATCTGGTGCGTGCCGTCGATGCCCTCGAAAACGATCCCGAGGTCGTGGCCATCGTCGTGCAGAGCGGCGCGCCCGATTCGTTCGTTGTCGGGACGGACATCGAATACTTGCAGAGTCTCCGTTTCGCGAAGGACGGGGAGAACGCTGCAAGCGACATGAGTCGAGCGTTCGCGCGCATCGCTCGCGGGAAAAAGCCCGTGGTCGCATGTGTTCACGGTCGCGCGATGGGCAGCGGATTCGAGCTCGCGCTCGCGTGCACGGCGACGGTGGCTTCGGACGCCCCGATCACGGCGTTCGGTTTCCACGAGGTCAAACTCGGACTGATGCCCGCAGGCAACGGCCTCTTCCGCGTCGCCGAGCGCGCCGGCTTGCGCGCCGCGATCGACCTCGGACTGTCGGGTCGAAGCTTGCGCGCCGAGCGTGCGCGGTCGCTGGGTCTGGTTGACGAAGTTGTCGCCGAGGCCATCGTACGAAAAACGGCAGGCGCACTCGCTCTTCGGCTCGCGAGGGAGCCAAAGCTTCGCAAACTCTTGCCGAAGACGCGCATCGAGCGAGCGACGAGCACCTGGCAGTTGCTCGCCGCGCGCATGCTCATCGATCACAGCTTTCTGGGCAAAAGTCTCCTCTTTCGCCGTGCGCGGGCGAACGCACGCGAGGAGACGCGGGGCCACTACCCCGCGGCCGAGTACATGCTCGACGTGCTCGAACGCTTTGGCCATCGCGGTTTCGGCGCTGCTGCCAAGACTGCCGCGCGCTTGTTCGGCGAGCTCGTCGTCAGCGAAACCGCGCATCGCCTGCTCGAACTCTTCGTCGCCCGCACTGCGATGAAGGAGGAGACCGGGCCGCACGAGCAGGGCGCGATCAGCGACGCGCCGCACGCAACCGAGCGCGTCGCCATCTTCGGCGCCGGGTTGATGGGCGCGGGCATCGCGGCGGTCACGGTGCAGGCTGGTATCGCGACGCGCATGAAGGATCGCGATGACGCTCACGTCGGACGCGGGCTCCGCTGGGTGAAAGAGCAACTCGACAGGCGCGAACGCAGCGGCGCAATGACCGCACTCGAACGCGACCAGGCATTCGCGCGCCTTGAAGGCACCGTGGACGACACGGGCTTCCATCACGCCGACGTGGTCATCGAGGCCGTGTACGAAGACCTTTCACTCAAGCACGAGATCTTGCGCGAGATCGAAGGACTCGTCAGCGAGCGTTGCGTCATCGCTTCGAATACGGCGTCTTTGCCCATCACGAAAATCGCCGAGGTTGCACGCCATCCCGAGCGCGTGCTCGGAATGCATTATTTCCGGCCGGCAACGCGCATTCGCTTCGTCGAAATCGTGCGAACGAAGCACACGGATCCGCGCGCTATCAAGACGGCCGTCGAGCTCGGAAAGCGACAAGGCAAGTCCGCCATCGTCGTGGACGACGGTACCGGTTTCTACTCGACGCGTATCCTCACACCCTTCCTGAATGAAGCCCTTTGCTTGCTCGAAGACGGCGTGCCCATCGACCTCATCGACGAAGCGATCGTCGATTGGGGCTTCCCTGTTGGGCCGTTTCGCCTGCTCGACGAGATCGGCATCGACTTCGCCGGCCACGTTGCCCAGATCGCTTACGCGAGTTTTGGCGAGCGCATGCGCCCCGCGGATCTGTTCGTGGACCTCGCGAAGGATGATCGGAAGGGTCGCAAGAATGCGCGTGGCTTTTACTTCCACCGAGGCGGCGTTGCATCCGCGCCGTCGCGCAACAAAGACAAGCCTCACGTCGACGACACCGTTTATCGCGCGCTGTCGGTGATACCGAAACGCCGTGTGACGGCGGAGGAGATTCAACTTCGGTGTTCGCTCCGCATGGTGAATGAGGCGTTACGTTGTCTCGACGAAGGCATCCTGCGATCGGCGCGCGACGGCGACATCGCAGCCGTCCTCGGTCTTGGCTTTCCGCCCTTCCGCGGCGGTCCATTCCGTTACGTCGACGTGCTCGGTGCGAACGAAGTGCTGCGGCGCACGCGCTCGCTCGAGCAACGCCTCGGTGAGCGCTTCGAACCGGCTCCGATGCTCGTCGACATGGCCCGCACCAGCAAACGTTGTTTGTACTCTTCTTAAGAGTACAATATTCGGGTTTTCTACGAGTACGGCCCGGGTAAGGCACCTTAACTTGTATTCGCCGTTCGCAGTGATCGATCATGACGCATGACGATTCGCGCGATCACGTTTCTGCCGTCGCTCCGTCGTTCAACGCGCCGGCCCCCGCTCAATTTCGCCCTTTTTGAGGCCGCCGTTGCACTTTATGAGGAAAATCGTCCGCTCGATGCGCTCGGCAAAGTCTTCGAACATCTCATGCCAGGACTGCCTAGCCCGGATCTCAAAAAGGCGCCTTTCACCTTCACGCAGGGTTCCTCCAACGTCACGGTTCTTCTGGACGGGGATGAGTTCGTCGTCACGGTGCCGCTTTGCAAGCTGCCTTCCGGCCCCACCGCGGTGGCGGCCATGCGTCACGTGCTCACGAAGATTTCGGGCAGCGGGCAGCTTCACCAGCCGCGTCTGCATGGCGACGAAATAAAATTGGAGTTTCGCGACTCTCTCTCTCGCCTTCATCCTGCGAAAGTCGTTGAGGTGCTCCGCCGAATGCCAAACGAAGCCGACCAACACGACGACTGGCTCATTGGGCAGTTCAAGGCCGAGCCGCTAAACCGCGCGGAAATCGCGCCTCTCCGGGCGGAAGACGTCCAAATTGCTTTTTCCATGTGGGAACAACATTGGAATGAGGTCGAGGAGCTCCTCAATGAGTCTCGGCGCAAGCGTTCCATTTTTTTTCTAAATGAACTTACTGCCTTCGCAACGAACCGTATTACGTGCGTGCTCCCGTTGTATGGTTTTCTCGTGGCACGCCTCGAAGAGGCCGTATCCACGTTCAACAATGCACAGGAAGATCCGAACAAGCGCGAGACCACGCTCGCCAAGTGCATCAAGGACATGAAGGCCGTCGAGGTGGACGAGCTGTCGATGAATCTCGGGTACGCCGAGTATGCGCTGAGTCCGTACCAGGAGGGAACTCCTCAAGTCCTCAAAGCTCAAATCGGTCCCGGCCGTTATATGGATATGGTCGAGGAACTTTTCAAATCCGGGAAATCGATCGACAGCGCCCTTGCGCTCGTTGGCACCTATTATTATCTCGCGGCTCGCTTCTCGTGGGAGGCCGCCGTGGAGGCGGATTTCTTGGCCGGGCTCGCGAGCGTCAGCGGCAAGCCGTGGCGAGAAACCACGACCGCGCTTCTCGAACACGCGAAAATGATGTCCGAGAAATATGGATCGGACGACGAAAAAGACGAAGACGGCAACAACGGGGATGACGAACCAGGCGAGGAGTCCTGATCATGGTACTCGACATCGAAAAACTCGGAGTCTTTCAGATCTTTACGGGAGGTGGCACGGGTACGGGATTTCTCATCGACGATCGCCTCCTCATCACCAATTGCCACGTTGTCGAAGGTTATCGAATGGTGGCGGTGGAAAAGCGCGATCGTCAGCGCGTCGTCGGCACCGTGCGGAGACTCAGCCCCAAGCGCGATCTCGCCATCGTCGAACTTGGCGTTCCGCTCGAGGGGGAGGTGCTTTCGCTGGTGACGGAGGATGCACTTCAGCCGAAGCAGATGCTTCAAATCGTTGGTTTTCCGGTTGGATTGCCACTTTCCGTCACGGAGGGCGTCGTATCGAATCCAAAACAGCAACTCGATGGACTCGAATACGTGCAGACGGATGCGGCGGTCAATCCAGGCAATTCTGGCGGTCCCATGCTCGACGAGGAGAAAAACGTCGTGGCCATCACGACGTGCAAGCTTTCTTCCGCGGACATGATTGGGTTCGGAATCCCGGGCGGGGAGGCCAAGCAGTTTTTCGACGGGTTCCGTGAGCAGACGGCTGTCTTCGGCGTGATGTGTCCTTCGTGCGACGTCCTGCTCGAATCGCCCACGAGGTATTGCGACTCTTGTGGCATCGATCTCGGAAGTCTCGATCTCGCGCGCTATTTCGAACCTGCGGTGGCTCACCCCATTGTGGCTTTCGTGGAAGGTGCGTTGACGAAGGCGGCCGTGGATCCCGTGCTCGCTCGGCACGGAGAGCAGAATTGGTCTTTCCATTCCGGCAGTGCTCCGATCAAGATCTGGTGCTGCTGTTCCGAACACGTGTGCTTCTCCTCGCCTCTTGCCAAACTCGGCAAGCAGCATTTTGGAGAACTCTTTCGTTTTCTCCTTTCGGACGAGCATGCGCCTTTCTCCTTCGATCTCGCCGACAACGTCGTGCGTTTGAACCTGACCGTCCACATGTCGGATGTCTTTCAGAGCGGGGAGCATGATCATTTTGTCAAACAAATCTCGGATTTCATTGCATCGGCCGATCGGCTCGACAACGTGCTCATCGACAAATATGGCTGTAGTCCCGCGCCCGATACCCAATTGACTTTCTTGAAGGAAGGCACGCACTGAGACCGCTTTCGATTTGCCGCGATCTCATCGTTGGGGCCTGCGCTGCGGTCCTCAAAGCCCTTCAAGGCTATTCCGGTCCGCTGCTCGGCCCCGCCTCGACCTCGCGTCAACTTGAAAGCGGTCTAACTCTAAAGGCTCTAACACTACTGCCGGAACTTCGTTCCGGGCTATGCGTTTCCGCTTCGCGGAAACCAGTCGTGTTCACTTGTCTCAAGGGGGCGCGGCGCCCCCTCTTGCCCCGCTTTCGCGGGCAATTCACCCCTCCGAAAAGCCGCTCCCGCGGCTTTGCTTAGCACTACTGCCGGAATACTTCCGGCAGTAGTGCTAATCCTCTTCGTTAGTAGGAAATGATGGACCAGATTGAGTTCGTGCAAACGTTGGCAGAGGATCTTCGGCGGCGCGCGGAGCAATGCCTTGCAAACACGTCGCCGAGTGCGGTGGATGCTCACGAGCTCGCCGTGCTTTCTCTCCAGTTTCTTTCCGCCATTCGTTCTTCCTCGGGGCAGTTCTCCGGGATGCCGAGTGAAGGGGGTGCTCCTTATCGGGCTTCCGCATCGTGGTCTGGTGAACGCCCAGGCGCGGTCGACGAGAGCGTGCAGACGGCACATGTTGCGACTCTCGAGCGTGCGCTCGAGGACTGCCAAGGGCAGTTGCATCACGCGCTTGCACGGCTCCGTGCTTTTGAACGAGGGGATCGGCAGGGGCCTTGAGAACACCTGAGATCGAAAGCCAAAGTGTAGTAGAGCTAATGTATGCGAGTTCCGAATGCTTTTCCCATCGACGGAGTGCCGTCGATCGAGATTGGGTTTACCTTGGCGGCCCTTTTTCTCGGTGTTCTTCTTTACGTTCTCGTTCGCATCGTTCTGCGCGGCTTTTTCACTGTTGCTCCTGACGAGCGCGCCGTAAGAACAAGTTTTGGTCGCGCGGAGCGAGTTCGCTCCGGTGCGTCGACGCTCGCGCTGCCCGTTGCGCAGGCGCTGCGTCCGGATGAGCGCGAACGCTATGCGTATCCGCAAGTGGTCGTGATTGCACCCGGTGTGCATTTCAAGTGGCCGTGGCAGGAGGTTCACAAGGTGAACATCGCGACGGTCACCACGAGCCTCGCGTTCGATCCGGAGTGGCCCCAAGCGAATGAGGGCGGTCGTCGTCTGGAGGCCGTGACGAAAGATCATCTCAACACGATGATCAGCGGACAAATCCGTTTTCGCGTATCGGAACAAAATCTTTATGCTGCGATCTTCGCCGTCAAAAATCCGCTTGCGCATATCCTTGGGTACTTCGTGTCCGTGCTTCGTCAACGCATCGCGAGCTTCGAGGCCCCGCAGAATAGGCAGAATCGTCTCGCACCTGCCGGTCCATCGGATCGAGTCCCGAACGCATCTGCGCTGTCCACCCGTGATGCAGGCGCAAACGCCGGAGATGGTTTCGCTGCGCAAAGAGGCGTGTCAATCAATGATCTTCGCAAGAACCTTCGCGATCTGAACGACCGCATGGAGGTGGATTGCATGTCGAGTTCGGCACGTTATGGCATCGCGCTCGACGCGTGTCTCATTACGGGGATTGATCCGCCGAACGAAGTCGAGTCGGCGCTCGCGGCGATCAACACAGCCTACAATCACGTTTCGTCAGAGATCAGCCTCGCGCAAGCGGCTGCCGACCAGCGTATCGTGCAATCTCGACGCGCGGTCGAAATCGAAACACTCCGCGTACAGGCAGAGACCGAGCCGTTGCGCGCGCTGGCGCGCGAGCTCGTCGCGCTCGATGCCGGGCCGGGCGTACTCGAAGCGTACATGCGAAATCTTCGTCTCGGGCTTTTTGGTCGCGCCAAACAGGTTTTTGTCACGCCGTCCGCTGCAATTCCGGACGCACCTGCGGCACCTCCGCGCCTCGGTGCTCCAACGCGCGAAGGGGAGGGGTCTCGCACGTCGCGCCTGGGACGAGAGCCCGAAGGAGGACTCCGATGACTTATCTTGTGATTGCTGTTTTGACATTCGCCGCGCTCTCGTTTGGTATGCCGATCTTCTTTGCCATTCTCCGTATCCTGGGGTTTTACGACGTCGTCCGAGAGCGAAAGTGCCACGTGTACGTCCTCTTCGGGCAGGTCTTGGGAATTCTCACCGAACCAGGAATCCATCTCCTCATGAGCGAGCTCGGACTTCGTGCCATTCTCGTGCGCCTTTTCGGTCAGCGGCACGTGCTCGACATGCGCCTCGACCAAGAATACTTGCGCAGCCAGCCGGTGAACTCGGAGGAGGGGGCGCCCATGGGGATCGGGATTTGGTACGAGATGTTCATCAGCGATCCGGCTGCCTACCTTTTCCAGAATACCGATCCACGTGGATCCTTGCGTGCCAATGTGGGGTCGACCACGGTGCGTGCGCTTTCGAATATGCGCCTCGAGGACATGCTGGAGACGCGTCACTCGATGAGCCTTCTCGTGCGAAACGAGGTGTCTCAGAAAGCTCACGAATGGGGATACAAACTCGGAAGCGTGTATATCCGCAAGGTGCATTTCCGAGATGCGCAAATGGTTCAACAGATTGAGGAGAAGGTGACCAACCGCCTTCGCCAGGTCACGAGCGCCATTCGGCAAGATGGTGTCAATCAAGTGAGCCTGATCCGCGGCGCTGCCGAGCGCGAAGCCGCCATTGAGTTTGCCAAGGCAGCGACCCTCAGACCGCAGATCCTTGGGGCCACCCTGCGCGAAATGCTCCAGAACCCGCGGGTTGCGAATGCAACCTTCGACGTGCTCGAGACACAGCAGCTTCTTCAATCGCAGGCGGAAGTCTCGCTTCTTCCGCCAGAGGGATCGCTCATGGCCACACTCAAAGCGTCCCGATCATAGCGACGTGCCGAGCGGTGACGCTCCGCGGCGACCGGAGAGTGTGCCTCTCATGAATGCATCGAGCACCGGCGCCATGTTGTCTGCCCTGTTCTCATCCCACTCGTCAGCGCTGATCGCGTCAGTCGGTCGTGCGGACCCGTCGAGCATGTAGAACCAGGGCACGGTCTCGGTGTCGATGCGCATCGCGCGCAGCTCGGTCTCGAAGGTGTCGACGTCGACGCGCACGAGCGTGACGTTCGCGAGCGCCTTCTGCATGCGCGGGTCGTCGAGCGCGGAAGCGACGTCGGCGCACTCGCGGCTCGAACGCACGTAGGTCTGGAGGATCACGGTGCGCCCGCGCGGTGCTGCGTTTTTGGCGACGTCTGCGAGCCCGACGGAGAGCGGCTGTCGATCGTCGAGATCGATGACCTCCAACGTTCCGTACACGCGTGCGCTCGCTGCGATGGGCGCCCGCGCACGGATGCCTGAATTGCCGAACCACTGGGGCTGAAGTGCGCTCATCAGGATCGCCGCGATCACGATGACGCTGACGATCGTGCCGGTAGCACCCGTGATGATTCCGCTGATCGCGAGGCCCGAGCCGGCCTGCGCTCCTCGTGTGCGATCGATGTCTTTGCACGCGACGGTGCCAAGCACGATGGCCGGAACGCCCGCGAATGGGCCAAGGCACAAGAGGCTCAAGAGCCCAAGGACCAGTGACAAAGCTGCCTTTTCATCCACGTTCGGCGAAGACGGCGACATCCCTTTGAAGTTAACCCTCGCCGTCGCGATGCACATCGCGACGAATGCACCGCCTCAGCGTCGCACGCGCTCGATCCCGGCGACATCGACGCCGCTGTTTCGAACGAAGTCGCGCGCGATGTTGCTTTTGCCATGGAGAAGCGAGTCGGGCGTGCCGCACGCTTCGACCTGCCCTTTGATGAGGAGCACGGCCTGATGGGCGATGCGAAAGCAGCTCGCGATGTCGTGGGAGATGACGATGCTCGTGACGCCGAAGCGCTCGCGCATCTCTTCGATCAAGTCGTCGACCATCCGGCTCGTGGGCGGATCGAGTCCGCTCGTTGGCTCGTCGTAAACGAGGATGGGTGGCTCGAGCATGAGGGCGCGAGCAACGCCCACACGCTTGCGCATACCGCCCGAGAGCTCCGCGGGGAACTTCTTCGCCACGGTCTTCGGATCGAGTCCGAGGATCGCGAGCTTGTCGGTCACGCGCGCTTCGATCTCTTTGCGCGGGAGCTTGGTGTGCTCAACGAGAGGGAACGCGACGTTGTCCATCACGTTGATGGAGTCGAGAAGTGCCGCGTACTGATAGACCATCCCGAATTTCCGGCGCACGCGGTTGAGCGCGCCTTCCGACATGTGCGCGATGTCTTCGCCGTCCACGAAGATCTGTCCGCTCGTTGGTTGATCCAGCGCGACGATGAGCCGTAGAAGCGTTGTCTTGCCAGCGCCCGACCCGCCAATGACGACCGTTGTCTCCCTGCGGCGCGCGACGAGATCGATTCCGCGCAAGACTTCTTGCTCACCGAAGGATTTCCTCACACCGCGCAAGACAACGAGTTCGTCGGACGCTGGTGCGGGCGCGCCGTTGGGATCCGTCATTTGACCGAACTTGTACACGTACGCTCGTGCGAGCTAAACGTCTTGCCCTATGACGCGCGAGCAGATCGAAAATATCTTCACGACCTCCGGCGCCAAGGCGGACAAAGACAGTCTCGCTCTCCCTGAGGGATCGAGTGTGACGTTTCACGTCGCACACGACGGTGCAAGTCTCTCGCTACAGAAGATCGACGCGGTTCGCTTTCAGGGCGATCTCGTCTTCGCCAAGAGCAGTAAACAGATCGTTGCTCTCCTCACCGAGGACATCTTCGCCGTCACGATGGAAGGCGCGGGTGGACAGGCTGCACGCCGCCCCCCCGGCTTCTTCTGAGTGATTGCGCTGCGTCTTGTCTGTGCGCTCACCGCGCTTTTGCCGTGGCGCACCCTTGGTGTTCCGGGGCGATTGCTCGGTTGGCTATGCGGAAGTGTCCTGCGCGTCCGGCGGCGCGCGGTCGAGGACGCCATGCGCCGCGCCGGGATTGCCGAGCCGCGCCGGGAGGCGCGTGCAATGTACAACAATCTTGGCCGGAGCCTCTTCGAGATCCTCTGGCTTGCAGGTGCGGGAAGGGGACGGAGGCGCGAGGCGCTTGCTCAATCCGCGCTCGACTGTGCCACCGAACGCGCCCTGCTCGATGCTGCTCTGCGCGGCCCCGTGGTGATCGCTGCTTCGCACACGGGCAGCTGGGAGGTTGCATCCTTCGTCGCCGCGTCTGCGCTGAGGCGCACGGGTCGGTCGCTCACCGTCGTCGTCAAGCCGTTGTCGGTCGGCCCATTCAATGTATTTTGCATGCAGTTGCGCGAGAGCTTTGGCCTCCGGATCGTTGCGCCAGAAGGGGCTCTTGCAGCCGCGATTCATGCGCTTTCGGCGGGGGACGTCGTCGTCATGCTCATCGATCAGGTGCCCGACTGTGCGCGCCACGGTTGCGAGGTGCCGTTTCTTGGAGCGAGCGCGTTTGCGGACCGCGCGCCGGCGGTCCTTGCACAGGCCACGGGTGCCACGCTCCTCGTGGTCGCCGCCGAGCGCCGAGGCGCAGGGCAGCACATTCGGATCCTCGCCGAGATAGATGCATGCAACGTGCACGGGATGACGCGCGCCGATCGCGCCTCCGCTGCGACGAAAGAAGCCACCGCGACGCTCGAGCGCTTTTGCCTCTCATCGCCAGAAAATTGGCTTTGGCTTCACAGACGATGGCGCTGTCCACCCGAAGACATCAATCTTTCCAGGCGCGCGTGAGTTCGCTCAACATGTGTTCGCAATTCGAAAGACCGTCGCCCACTTGCTCGCGCGTTGGATCGAACTTGCGGGACAAGCGCATGTCCGGAGTGATCTTGAACGCGCTTCGCGGTGCTTTGACGAGATTGAGAATTTTGTTCGAGTCGAGCGGCGTGTCTTCGCGCAGGTGCAGAGTGACGCTCTTGGCGTTGGCTTCGCAGCCAAGGACGCGGAGCTTTCGCAGTTCGCACTTGAGCGTCATGAGGCGCACGAGGCACTTGGCTTCTTCGGGCGGCGGCCCGAAGCGATCTTCCATTTCAACCGCGATGTCGGCGACGACACCCTCGTCGATGGCGCTCGCGAGGCGCTTGTAGAGGGACAGCCGCACGCCAACGTCTGCGACGTAGTCGTCCGGCAGAAGCGCGGTGACGTCGAAGGAGAGCTCCGGATCGACGTCGTGGATGACGGGTTCGCCTCGGAGCTCGTGGACGGCTTCCTCGAGCATGGAGCAAAAGAGATCGAGTCCGACGCTCGCGACGCTTCCTGATTGCTCGGCGCCGAGCAGATCGCCCGCGCCGCGAAGTTCGAGATCGAGGCTCGCGATCTTGAAGCCGCTTCCGAGCTCGGTGTGTCGCTCCAGGGCGTCGATGCGCGCGCGCGCGTCGTCCGTCATCGCGTTGGGCGGTGGCACGATGAGGTAGCAATACGCGCGCTCCTTCGAGCGGCCCACGCGACCGCGAAGTTGATAGAGCTGTGAGAGCCCGAAGAGATCTGCGCGATCGATGATGATCGTGTTCGCGCGCGGAATATCGAGACCGCTCTCGACGATCGCCGTTGCGACGAGAATGTCGAAGCGTCCTTCGACGAAGTCGAGCATGGCTTTCTCGAGCGCGGTCTCATGCCCCTCTTTGCCTCCGCGCGAATCGCGAACTCCTTTGGAGGATCGCGCCATTTGCCCGTGTGCGACGGCGATTCGTGCGCTCGGAAAGAGCGCCTGGAGGCGCTGTGCCTTGTCGTAGATGCCTTCGATGCGGTTGAAGACGTAGAAAATCTGACCGCCGCGCGACAGCTCGCGTGAGATGGCCTCCTTCAAAACGAGATCATCCATGCGCGTCACGAAGGTGCGCACGGCGCGGCGGTCCACCGGCGGCGTCGTGATGAGCGACAGATCGCGAATGCCGCTGACGGCCATCTGCAGCGTGCGCGGGATGGGCGTCGCGCTCAGCGTGAGCACGTCGACCGTGGTGCGAAGAGCCTTGATGCGCTCCTTGTGGGAGACGCCGAAACGCTGCTCTTCGTCGACGACGAGCAGTCCAAGATTTTTGAAATGGATGTCTTTCGACAGCAGGCGGTGCGTCCCGATGACGACGTCGACTTTGCCGTCTTTGAGGGATGCGAGGATCTCGTCCTGATCTTTTTTGGTTTGAAAGCGGCTGAGTGAAGAGATCACGATGGGGTAGCCGCCCATGCGCGCTTCGAACGTGCGAAAGTGCTGCTGCGCGAGCACCGTGGTTGGGCAGAGCACGGCGACTTGCCGTCCGCTCATGGCCACGCGAAAGGCCGCGCGAATGGCGAGTTCCGTCTTTCCGAAGCCGACGTCGCCGCAGACGAGGCGGTCCATGGGACGCGGCGCGTCGAGATCGCGATTGATGTCGTCGATGGCTTTGGCTTGATCGTCGGTCTCGTCGAACGGGAACGTGGCTTCGAACGCTCGATAGTCGTCGTCGACGGGATCGAGCGCGATGCCGGGCTCCGCCTGGCGCTCGGCGTAGAGACGCAGAAGCTCGTCGGCCATCTGTCGAACGGCTTTCTTCACGCGCGCTTTGGTCTTTGCGAACGTCGAGCCGCCGAGGCGATCGATCTTGGGTTCGCCCGTCTCGCTGCCAGAGAATTTTTGGATTTGATTGAGGCGATAGACAGGCAAATAGAGCTTGTCGCCACCCGCGTATTCGACGACCAAGAGATCTACCGTGAGGCCGCCCACGTCCTTGTGAACGAGCCCGGCGTAACGTCCGATGCCGTGCTCGACGTGCACGACGAAGTCGCCAACGTTGAGGCTCCTTAGATCTTCGAGGAAGGGGCGCGCGTTGTCTTTCGTTTTGCGCTCTCGTGCGCGATGCACGCGACCGCCGAAGATCTCTTCTTCCGTGACGATCGCGTAGCCTTCGCCGGGAACGACGGCGCCACGAGTCAGTGATCCCGTGACGATCTGTGCGTCGGGTTCATCGCCGCGATGCGCTTCTTTGAGCCATGCGGGCTCGAAGTGGCCGGAGCGCACGCGGCATTCGACACCGAGATGTTTGAGTAGCTGCGCGAGACGCTCGGCTTGGGTTCGTGCGCGAGCCGTCAGAAAAACACGTAGGCCGTTGTCTCGATAGTGCGCGATGCGGCGCGCGACGGGGCCGAGCGTGGCCGTGCGTCCTTTGCCGGCGCGTGCGTTCTTGACCGCGCGCGTGAGGTCGTCGTGATCTTGCGCGGCGATGTGAACGGGATCGCGCGTGATCTCGTATGCGGCGAGACCGCCGGTGTCGTCGGTTTCTCCAGCGCTGCCGAGGACCGCGGCGCCGTGAAAGGCAACGACGTGGCGGGCGGCGAGATCGGCCACGACGTCGTCCTCGCTCCGCAGGAACGTGTCCGGCGAAAAATACGGCCCGCCCGATTTTGCGGCCGCATCTTCCTCGGTCTTTGCGATTTCGTCTCGGACTGCGCGCGTGATGGAGGCGGGAGACGTGAGGACGACGAGCGACGACGACGGCAAGTACGCGTCGAGCCCCGCAAGTTCGTTGTAATATGCAGGCACGTACGCGTCGGCGCCGAAGAAGGCGCGACCCGTCGCGACGTCGTCGATGAGCGCGCGCGTCTTGGTCGTGGGCCAGTCGACGACGTCTGCGAGGTGAGCGATGCGCTCGCGTGCGCGCTCGACGTTGTCTTTGGTGAGGATGGCCTCGCGCGCGGGCGGCAACCACACCTCTTTGAGATTCGTCTCGCCGCGCGTCGTCTGCTCGGTTGGGTCGAAGGGTTTGATGCTCACGACGAGATCGCCATAGAGCTCGACGCGCGACGGCTCCTCGGCGCCAGGCGGCCAGAGATCGATGAGCGAACCGCGCACCGCAAACGATCCCGGATCTTCGACCACGGGCACGCGGATGTAGCCCGTCTCCGTGAGCGCACGGAGGAGTTCCTCGCGATGGAGCTCCTCTTCGAACACGATGCGTCGCGTGGCCGTCGTGATGACAGCAGGCAAAATGAGCTTTCGCGCGAGCGTTGCGGCTGCGACGACGAGCACGCGAAAGGAGCGACCGCTCGCAAGATGCGAGAGTGTTGCCAACCGGCTCATCGCGGCGCGCCGGTCGGGGTTCACGTCGGCAAAGGGCGACGTCTCCGGGGTGGCAAGAACGAGCACGTCGTTGTCGGATGCGAGCTCGTCGATCCCTTCGCGTTCGTCGTCGTGAATGGGATTCGTTGCGGCGATCTGGCTCTGCCCGAGCACGAAGCGGACGTCGCCTGCAAGACGGCGTGCGCTGTCGAGATCCTCGGCAACGGCAACGACGGGCGCGCCATCGTTGTATGTTGCAAGTGCTGCGATGAGCGCGGCATCGGCGCTTCCTCGCACGCCCGCGACGTCGGTGCGCGCATTCTCGGTGGCGCGGCGTGCGATGTCTGCAAAACGCGCAACGACGACGCCGTCGGACGGAAGCACCGGCGGCAGCGGATCGATTTCTTCTGCCGAGCGCGCGAGCCCCTCTGCGGTCAGCCCCGTGTGCTCGGCAAGGCTCGCACGAAGCTCGTTCGTCACGGGAAGATGACGCCGCGGACGCCTATCTGCAGCCATTCATGCAACGTCGGATGGGTAAATGTATAATCGTGCCTGGTTCCGTCGGAATCGGTGATCGATGTATCGTTGTATCGCCCGAGTGAGAAATCGACATACGGACCGAGGCCGACGACTTTGCCTAAGCGGAAATCGACGCCGCCCATGAAATGACCGTACTCGGGGCCGAACATAGATTCGTCGGTCGTCTGATTATTGATTGTGTAAGATATCCCATTTGCTTCGATGCCGATTCCATAACCAATCCATGGATTGATTCCCCGGTCCGGAAGAAAGTTGTATTGGATCTGCGCGCCAAAACGGACTGCTGCGCTCGAGGCCGTGCACTGGGCGTTGCTCGGGCAGCCCGGAAGTGCCGCGCTCGCAACGCCGCCAGGCGCGATACCGAAGTAGGCTCCGAGAAACACGTTTTTACCGAACTTGCCGCCGATATCGAACGTGATGGGGACCTGCCCGTTGAACGTGTCGGTCATGGGTGAGGACCTGGTCAGGCTGCCAAACGGCACCGCGTAACCGATGCGAATTCCGAGTTGAAATCCGGTGCTCGCGGCAGGGGCACCGTTGACCCCCGTCGGTTCCGCATAGGACCTTGGCCAGGCGACTGGAAGCGCTGGCACGTACACGTAAATGGTCTGCGGTGTCGGCGCGGGCGCAGGTGCGGTACCCACGGCGGGTGGCGGAGAAGACTCGTCGGGCGCGGGCGCTTCGGCAGGTGCGGGCGGTGGCAGCTCCGGCAAAGGAGGCTCGAGCGGTGCCTGCGGTGCAGCGAGGACTGCGGAAGACAAGGTAACGGCAGCAAGACTCAGGGCGAGTGAGATTGGTTTCACGGTGGCGTGATAATGACACGGTAACCGCGACCTCGCCGCAAGTGGTGCGGGCGGCGCGAAGTTTTTCGAGCTAGGAGCGCGAAGGCAAATGGGCGTGGCCGCAAAAAAAATCGACAAGGACGGTGCGATCGAGAAGGTCATCGTCCACAACCGGCGCGCGACGTTCGACTATGCCATCGAAGACAAGTTCGAAGGCGGCCTCGTGCTCGTTGGCAGCGAGGTCAAGTCGATGCGCGCCGGCAAGGTCGAACTCGTTGACGCGTTCGCGGCGGTCGAGCGCGGCGAGCTCTGGCTCAAACAGATGTATATTGCACCTTTCGAGCGCGCCGTTGCCTTCCCGCACGAGCCGCGTCGTGCTCGCAAAGTGCTCCTGCACCAATCGGAGATCGCCCGCATCGATCGATCCGTCGCGCGCGAAGGCTACACGCTCGTGCCGCTCCGCCTTTATTTCAAACGAGGCCGCATCAAAGTGGAGCTCGGTCTCGCGAAGGGCAAGAAAACTATCGACAAGCGCGCGGACATTGCCCGCAAGACTGCCGAACGCGAGGCGCGCGCCGCGATGGGGCGCGCCCGCAAAGAGCGTGGATGAGCGTGTCGATTCGCTCGCGACGGCTGGTAAACACGCTCACATGGGTTGCATGGCAAGTGAACATGTCACGTGGGTCAAAGGCGGCACGGCTTCGTTCCTTGCTGCAACCGACGATGCGGTGACTCTTCGTTCTTCCATCCCGTCGCCTCCCGGATCACGACTTGACGGTGTGCTCGTGGCTGGGCCTGTTGACGTGCGCATCAAGGTCCATCGCTCGAAGCGCGAAGAGGATGGAAGCTTCACGATTCACGGGCGGCTCATCGACGCAACCCGAGAGTTGCGCGGGCGCATTGCATCCCTCGTCGTTTGATGGAAGGACGGGATAGCGATGGGCAAGCGAGGTCAGACGAGCGAGACGAAAGAAGAGCGGGCGGTCAGTGCGGAGGTGCAAGAGGGCGATGTTCGCATCGATCGATCCCTTCGACCGAAGACCCTCGACGATTACATCGGTCAGACGAAGCACAAGGAAAACTTGCGCGTCTTCGTCGAGGCTGCACGCAGACGCGGCGAGCCGCTTCACCACTTGCTTCTCTCGGGCCCTCCCGGACTCGGCAAGACCACGCTCGCGCAGATCCTCGCGCACGAGATGGGCGTCGAACTTCACATGACGAACGGGCCGGTCGTCGAACACAAGGGCGCGCTCGCAGGGCTTCTCACGAAACTTGGCGCCCGCGACATCCTTTTCATCGACGAGATCCACAGGCTGAACCCCGTCGTGGAGGAGAGTCTCTATCCGGCCATGGAGGACTTTCGCATCGACGTCATGACGGGCGATGGCGCCTTCGCGTCGTCGATTCAGATTCCGGTGCAACCCTTCACGCTCATCGGCGCCACCACGCGTACGGGGCTGCTCACGGCTCCGCTGCAATCGCGCTTCGGTCAGACCATTCGCCTCGACTTTTACCCCGAAGAAGATCTCGCGAAGATCGTCGTGCGCAGCGCCCATCTTCTCGGTGTCGAGATCGCAGCCCGCGCCGCGCTCGCTATCGCACGCCGTGCGCGCGGCACACCGCGCATCGCCAACCGCTTGCTCAGTCGCGTGCGCGACTTTGCAGAAGTCCTCGGTACGGGCAAGATCGATGAGACGATCGTGCAGACGTCTTCCGAACGGCTCGACATCGAC
Organism: Polyangiaceae bacterium; assembly: GCA_009781005.1. Classification (GTDB taxonomy): domain Bacteria; phylum Myxococcota_A; class Polyangia; order Polyangiales; family Polyangiaceae; genus Labilithrix. The sequence goes on from WQYX01000012.1 coordinate 62,567, forward strand.
GATGCGGGTTTCGACGAGATGGACCGGCGTCTGTTGCGCATCATCATCGAAGATTACGACGGCGGTCCGGTGGGGGTCGAAACGCTCGCGGCGGCGCTCGGCGAGCCTCGCGACACGGTCGAGGACGTCTACGAACCGTACCTGCTCCAGCAGGGTTACCTCGGGCGGACGCCGCGCGGTCGCATTGCCACGCGCCGAGCGTACGAGCATCTGAAGTTGCCCTTCGCTGGAGCCGCCGGCGCGAAGCAGAAAGACCTCTTCGACGAATCGTGAGAGCGCGTTTACCAGCCTGCTGCGCGAATCGAGGCTAGGTGGCGTTGTCGTCCGTCTCGTCGGTGCCTTCGGCCAGCCGAAGCTGTAGATCGTCGACGAAGTCCCGTCCCATGCGCCGGAGCTCGCCTCCGAACAAATCGGTCAGCACGGCGCCGACGGCCGTGAAGACGAGAAACCGTGTGATGCGCGATCCCAGGAGCATGCCGATCCCAACGCCGAGCGCGCATGCTGCCGCGGGCACGAGGTACGGTTTGTCGCGGAACGCGGCTTCGGCTTGATCGCGCACGTTCTCGACGATGTCGCGCGCATTGCCGACGCGATGGCGGATGGATTCCTCCGCGGCGCTCTCGCGGTGTGCGTGACGAGCTTGCTTCGAGCTCTTCCCGTTGCCGTGGACCTGATTCATGTCTTTCTCCTTGGGTGCCTTGCCGCAAGCCCTCTCGTCCGAGCGCAGCAAGGTGCGTTCCCACATCAGCAGCGCGCGCGTTCTCGACGGCGCGATGCTCTCTCTGCACGAGAAGTGTGCAACTCGTGGCGCAAAGCCACGCTCGCAAGGATGAAGCTTCACATGGTTCATGGCTCGACGACGATCTCCACGCGTCGGTTTGCCGCGCGTCCGTTGGATGTTGCGTTGCTTGCGATGGGCTCGTTTTTCCCGCGACCTTCCGCGCGGATTCTGTCATGCGCGATTCCGCGCGACACGAGACGCAGCCTCACGGCTTCGGCCCGCCTCTGCGACAGATCCATGCTGCCTTCGTCGGAGCCCGCGGTGTCCGTGTAGCCGTAGACGGTGATTCGTCGGTCCGGAGTCTGCGTAAGCGCCGCAGCCACCACATTGAGGGGATCGTCTGCAGACGGCACGAGCGCAGCATCGTTCGGCGCGAAGAGTGTGCTGCCGGCGATGGTGACGACCATGCCGCGCGAATCATCCTTCACGCTCGCGGAGCCCGCGACGCCTGCGAGCTCGGCTTTCGCCTTCCCTTCGGCATTCGCGTGTGTGCTTCGTTCGACGTTCTCCTTGGTCTGCGTTCCTTCGTCGGCGATACGCGTTTCGATCGATTCGTGTAGACTGCACTTCTGGCGCTTGCGCTCGGCATCCGCGAGCATCGCGCGCGTATCGACATCTGCTTGTTGTGATTTGCGCAGGGCGATGTACGCAAGGTCGCGCGCTTCGGGCGAGCCCGGTTTTTTCTGGTGGCGCTGTTCGGCTGTGTCGAGCGCCTTGTCTGCTTCGAAGACGCCTGCGGGGTTGACCTGCGAAGCGGGTCCGGTCTTGGCGCGTTCGAAAACTTCGCGCGCGCTGAGCAGCTCGGGCGGCGGGTGATCCGAAGGTGTGCAGCCCGCGGAGAACACGAGGAACACGAGTGCGAGCCCGCTCATGGAGAGACGGCAAAGACGAACGGTGAAGTGCATCTGCCTCACGGCGTCCTCCGCTCGGTCGCGCAGTCCTCTTCGGCCGCAGGATTGCGGGCCTCCTCGGTTGTGTCCGCCTTCTTGGCTTGCGCTTCGCGCGCAAGCGACAACGACAAATTCGCGTCCGCCTGTCCTCTCGCCGCGAACCACGCGGCCTTCTCGTTGTTGCGCTGCTCAATCAGTTGCTTCGATGTCGCAAGCGCATACTCAGCCGATTGCAGGTACGCGTTTGCCGCCGGATCCGCCGATGCGCCAACAGCGCGTGCATCATGCACAGTGTTTTCCGCGGTGCCCACGCGCGAACTCGGCGGTGGCGCGGAGGCGCACGCGCTCATGTTTGTCGCAGGTGCCGCAAGCAGCACGAGCACGATACGTGGCTCGATCCTGCGGCCTGCCGTGAGGATCACCTTCGCAAAATGGATCACGGGTCGCAGCGGTGCATTGCCCATGCCTCGCCCGCAAACGATTTGGCGCGCCCGCTTTCCTCCCCCTCCCAAACGCGATCACTCGGACCGCTTCAAGTTGGCGCGAGGCCGAGGCGGGGCCGAGGAGCGGACCGGAACAGCCTTGAAGGCTTTGAGGACCGCACCGCAGGCCCCAACGAAGGGATCGCGCCAAATCGAAGCGGTCAGAAGGCGATCTGCACGTGAAGGCCGGCTGAGAGCCACTTGTTCGCTGAGCCTTGATCGTTGCCCGACACGACGTTGTACGCACCGTGAATGCCGAGATCGATCCGCGGGATCACGAGCAGGTCGAACGCGAGGCCGGCGTCGAACGTTGGCGCATTGCGGTTTGGTGCGTTGTCGTTGATCACCCTCGCGTATCCGAAGTGCGCAAAGACCGATGTGCGCACGGGCGCGCCAACTCCAACGCGCCCGCCAACGAAGCCGCGCATGATGTTCGGAGATAGCACTCCGCCGAACGCGTGGTAGCCGCCTCCGAGTTCGGGAGTCAGCGTGGCAACGATCGCGTTGAGCTCGTAGCCGAGACGAAGACTGCCTCCGATGCCGCCGCTGACGCCCGATGGAGAGATCGGCGCGTCCGCCTGCACGTCGACGCCGACCTTCGTTTGTGCAGAAGCGCTGGTGGCGGCAAAGAAGGAGGCGGCGGCGCAAACGAGTCCGATCACGAATCGCCGAAACGAGCCACGGTGGGTGCGAGCCATGAGCGCAAACGTACCATCATCCGGCCGCCAGCACCGCGATCGCATCGCGGGTCCTTGTCTCGTGGCGGATCGTCTCGCGACGCATACGCGCGTCATTGGGATCGCGAGAAATCGTCCGATGCGGCGCCTCGCAGTCGCGGCATGCTCCTCGCACCGCATCGCGTGCGTTCCGCCGAAGCTGCCGTTCGCGCGGACAAGCAGTGGAGAAAGTCATGGATCGCGACAAGACTGCGGGTCCCGATCTGCCGCACGTGGATGCGGCACTCTCGCCGTCCAACCCGCGTCACCACGCCGCGGCGCCGTGTGACGAGCCGCCGGTAACCGCGAGTGCGCCCCCTGCGATAGGGGACATCCTTGGGGGCAAGTACCGCATCGACGGTTTGATTGCGAACGGCGGTATGAGCATCGTCTATCGCGCGACGCACCTCGAGCTCGAACAGCCGGTGGCTATCAAGGTCTTGTCGGCGGGGCCGATCGTCGCGCAAGAGTACGCGGTGCGTTTGAAGCGCGAAGCTCGCGCCGCGGCGCGCATTCGCAGCGAGCACGCCGTGCGCGTCTTCGATCTCGGCGAGCGAGAACGCACGCCGTATCTCGTGATGGAGCATCTTGCCGGATCCGATCTTGCCGCCGTGCTCGCGAGGCAAGGTCCGCTTCCCGTCGATCTTGCCGTTATGTGCATACTGCAATCTTGTGAAGCCCTGGCAGAGGCGCACTCGATGAACGTCGTGCATCGTGATTTGAAGCCAGCGAATCTGTTCCTCACGTCGACCATCGACGGCCGCCCGTGCATCAAGGTGCTCGACTTTGGCATCTCGCGAATGACCAAACACGCGGTGCTCTCTCCCTTGACCGATCCTGGGACCGTCCTTGGAACGCCGAGTTACATGGCTCCTGAGCAGATGGAGTCGTCCGATCGCGTGGATGCGCGGACGGATATCTGGGCGCTCGGGGCGATCCTCTACGAGCTGCTCGTCGGCCGTCCGCCTTATGCGGGCGACGCCCTCCCGCAGATCTTCGTGCAGATCATGCAGTCGCGAATGCCTCGCCCGTCGGCGGCGCGTTCGGGTGTCTCGTCGGCGCTCGACACGATTGTTGCAAAATGCATGAATGTTCATCCCGGTCGACGCTATCCGTCTGTTGCGGAACTCGCGTGGGCTCTCGTTGCTCTCGAGCCCACGCCGAACGCGCGGGATTTGGCAGAGCGCATTTCGTACATCCTTGGGCGGCGGCCACGGGACACCCCGGTCACGCTGGCGTCGGCGCGTGTCGACCGTCGTGCGAGAGGACCGCGTGCAGGCCGCCGAACCTCCTTGGTGTTGGTTGCCGCGAGCGTGGCAGCGATCATCTTCGTTGGCGTGGGCACGTATGCGAAGGTGTCGCCGCTTGCGGCTCCGGGGCTTGGGCCGAATATGGAAGCTGCATCGGCGCACGTCGTGCCGCCGCCGTTGCCGACGGCAGACGACGAGAGCGCCATCTCTCTGGCGGTGCCAGCGCGCCGGCCGCCGGTCGATCCCACGAATGCCGCGCCGGTGCGCGTGCAGGAGCTCGAGCCGCGTGTCCCGACCGCAGTACCCAACGAGACGCCTCCCATCCCACCCGTCCCCGACGGCGGTAAGAGCTCGCCCGACGCTCTCTTGCTTACGCCCCCAAGCTCGCCAGGGTTTCTCACGCAGAATCACTGAGCGCATGTTTACCAGCCTGCTACGCGAATCGATTCGTCGGTTGGGCGCTGCGGTGCCTGCGCACGTACCACAACGTACGCTTGCGCGGGCTCCTCGCGCTCCGCCCTAGCCTCGATTCGCTCGCGACGGCTGGTAAACATGCTCTGAGCGCGTTCTCGTTGTACTCTCCGCGAGCCCGGGATGCGCGATGCGAAACTTGCAAACTACATTCATCATCGCTGCAACGTTGGCGTTCGTTGCGCTGGACGTTCGGTCTGCTCTTGCGCAAGAGCCCAAAGCGGCGCGCATCGTCAAAGGGCCGTGGCTCCAGGGCGTCACGACGTCGAGCGCCGAAATTCGCGTGGAAGTCGATCCCCCAGCGGCGGTTGAAGTTCGTCTCGCGGCGAAAGGCACGGACGACGCGGGCGCCACGGGATCGGTGCACCGTGATGGGCCGCGCGCGTTGCACCGCGTGCCGATCACGGGGCTCGAACCCGCGAAGGCGTACGAGTTCACCGTCAAGGTGCCGGGGGCAACGTCCGCCTCGGTCACCGGTTCGTTCGTAACGGCACCAAAAGAGGAGTCCAGCGCAAAGTTCCGTTTCATCGCCTACGGCGACAACCGCACCGACCACACGGCGCACGCGGCAGTCGTGCACGCGATCACATCGCGTCCATTCGACTTTCTCGTGCATACGGGCGACTTCGTCGAAAATGGCGCGTCGAAGTCCGACTGGCAGACGTTCTTCGATATCGAAGCGCCTCTGCTAAAGGCGAAGTTTTTCGCGTCGTGCGTCGGTAACCACGAGCTCACCGACGGCGCGGGTGTCGAGTACGCGCGCTACTTCGGTCCGAAAGAGAACGCGACGCTCGACGAACTTGTGAGCACCTTTCGATGGGGCAACACGCGTTTCTTCCTTATCAACGGAATGGTTTCGTACAAGAGCGGTCCCGCGCGATCATGGCTCGAGTCCGCGCTCGATCATGCCGACCATGAATCGGGGCTCGTCTGGCGCATCGTCGTCGTGCACCATGGTCCGTGGTCGAGCGGACCGCACGGCGGCAACATGCACTTCGCAGAGGCGAAGATCCCTGCGCTTCTCACGGCGCACGGCGTTGACTTGGTCTTCGCAGGTCACGATCACATCTATGAACGCGGTTTTCACGACGGACTCCCGTACGTCATCACCGGCGGCGGTGGCGCTCCACTCTACAGAGTCAAATATCAGCTCCCGTTTTCGCGCAAGGTCGAGTCGACACACCATTTCGTCGAGGCCGAAGTCGACCCACAGACGATCGTGCTAACGGCGGTGCGTCCTGACGGCTCGACGATCGAACGGTGCCCGCTCGTCAAAGCTGGCAATGGCGCGCGTTGGACGTGTGACGATCCCGACGGTGGTTCGGCGACATCGGTTTCGTCGTCGCGTGCAGAACAAACACCGCCATCACCGGAGGGCTCGCTCCCGCAAGCGCCCGCGGCGCCTTCGTCGCGCTGCTCGTGTCGTGTGGCTGGCGCCGCTCCTTCGTCGAGCGTGCAGTCTGCTCTCGTGCTGGCGATGATTCTTGGCGCTACCTTCGTTGCTCGGCGCATGTACTCCTCAAGGGAGTACATGTAAGTCTGCGGCACTCACGACCGCAAATGCGGAAAGCGCGAACATCGAGATCTCGCGATGAGAGAGAGACGATTTCGCGACTGGCGAGAATGGAAGCGACTGCTAGCTCCTAAGCTCGTGGGAAGCGTGTCGGCGAGGCCGCGCACGCGTCCTGTGTTTTGCTCGAGGAGATCCCATGAACCTGAATCGTCTCAGCGCGCATGATCTCGAAATGCAAGCCCGCGAAGTCGAGCACCAGATCAAGAAACTCGAACATCGCCCCCGGCCCACACCGTCCGAGCGCCGGCTCGCCACCGAGCTGAAAAAGATACGACTTGCCGTGAAGGATCGCCTCGCCATGCTCACGCGCATCGCCCGCAGCTAGCCCGCTTTCGATTTGACGCGATCTCGGCATCGACGGCGCCTTCGGCGCTGTCGGCCCGCCTATGGCGGGACCTCAGGGGGGCCTGCGGTGCGGTCAGTTGATGCCCCATCCGCGCGCTCACTTCGTTCGCTGCGCTGCCTTGTATGAACCGTCTGGTGGAAGCGAAGGGAATTGGTGGTCGAAGCGAGGAGGGGGCGCAGGGGAAGAGACGAAAAAGTTGTAAGCCTTGTGCAGAGGAG
>WQYX01000013.1 GCA_009781005.1 Polyangiaceae bacterium
CGACGTGAACGAAACGACCGGTTCGTCGCCGTCGCCGTTCACGTCAAACGTCAAAGTCAACGATCACGCCGACGAGTTGCCGCTGCGGTCTCCATCGTCCACATCTTTCGTTCCGTATCTAGGGCGGAGCGCGAGCACCGGGCGGAACAGGCTTTGAGGCCTTTGAGCACGGAGCGCAGCGCCCGACCGACGAATCGATTCGCGCAGCAGGCTGTCGAACACGTTCTCAGTCCGGGATGGGCACGAGGTGCACGTCGAGGCGGACCATCGCGCCGCCTTCGTTTGCTTTCACGGTCTTGTCCCAAGGGAAGTATCCCGCGGCGAGAACCGTGATGTGGTGCACACCCGGCGACAGCGCCACACCGCGCGCAGCGACAACCGCGAGAACGCCGACGAACTCATCGTCGATCGTCACAGATGCATGGGGTGGACTGCCGGTCATTCGCATGGATACGGTGGGCACGGCCGCAGGCGGACCACATGCCACAGCCGATGCGCCGACGACGATGACGAATGCAGTCATGAGGCAGTGCGCGCGAAGCATCATTCCCATTCTTCTCCCTAGCTGCTGTTGACCGTATACGGCCCAAGAAATCGCACGCCATTGAAGTGGATAAGGTGTGATGGCGCATCAGCCACCCACACTTCGGTTTCCCATGCGATTTCTGCAAGGTAGCGGCCCATGATGGCTCTGTTTGGAAAAGCGGTTACATAGACCAACCCGGCCTTTGACCCAATAAACAACTTGGCAAGTTCGGCGTGCCGCTTCCCGTCGACTGGCCCATGACGGGTGACAGACTCCACTAGCAATAGCCAATTCTTCTTTATAAAGTGCAGCACTACGTCGGGCATCTTGCCGTGGGAATCCACATTCACACCCAGATTCGCCAGTAAGGGAGCATCGAAATAGCCCCACTTGTCGCCCGTATCGCCAACGTAGACCAACACACTACCCGGCGCGAAGCGCGGAGCGAAGTCCATGATGATGACCCGGATCAGTTCGCTATGTTCGCCGGGGCTAAGGGTAATTCCCTTGCCCGGTACAATCTCGACCGGGATTCGATCCTGTTCACGTTCCTTGGCATATTTTGCGACCAGAGTTGTCCGCTCGGCCAAGTACGCAGCAAGTTTTTTGCGCCATTTCCTCGTGCCGAACGTACGCAGCAGCGTCAACGCAGCCGGTTCGATCTGATAAACCGTCTTCGGGCTGTTCACCGGACGGTTGGGATCATCCGGATTGTAGAGAGCCACACCAGCGTCGCAGAACGGATGCATGGTCGGCGGCGGAACGTTTCGCGTGTATTCGGGGCGTACTCCTTGCCGTAGTGCTTCCGCACCCAATCCATCATCGGTGTGATGCCGATCAATGGGTTTTCCGCGTCGGCCCATGCCTTGCCAGGCATGAGGTTCAGCAGGGCCAGCAGAGAAAGGGCTGACCGCTCGTTCTTCTGTGCTCGAGGCAGGCCTAAGGAAACGATGACCTGCTGCGCGGCCTCGATGTATTCGTCTCTTTTGTCGTTCATGCAGCGATGGTTCCCACCTTGGCGTCAATCTGGTCTTGCGTAAGCGGTCCTTGGCTAACGACCCACTCGCCGAGCTGGATCAGGGTGCTACGACTCGGATACTTCATTCGCTTGAGGTCGGTTGCGTTGACCTGGGTATGGCCGTTAAAGCGCCGGAAATACTCATCTACCACGGTCGTGTTCAGGAATAAGGCCAATCCATGAGCCAGCGACTCAGGTAACCCGCGCTTGTTGTCGTGGAATAGGTTTAAGTGGTTTTCGAAGCCAAGCATTGGTGCGTTGCCGAATACCCCTGGCTCAACCACACTCGCCACGATCCGGCGCTTTTCTTCCTTGGACGAAAGGCGGCGTACCACACAGTAAAAACCGTTCGGGTACAGCCATTTTTCGGTGTCAGCGTTGTGTCTAATGGCGTTTGGTTTCTTCATGCCCTCGATGGGCCACATGGTACCGCTGCCGCTGAAATGGCCGGGATACAGCAAGGGTACTGTGCCCTTTTCTGGCATGTCGCGAAGGTGCTCCTTCAATCTGAAATCGACCACTGGTCCGGTCGATACTTTGATGCCAATATCGTCCAGCGTGTAACAGATTGCCGGGGACAGCTCGATGGCATTCTTCTCCGGTGACGTGGGAATGTGAATGAATCGCTCCCGGTCATCCGAGAACACGATCTGGTCAAACGGGTGTTCGTGGGTTGCAAGGTTGGTGAAGGTGTCATCGTTTGATGTTGAAACCATCACCGGTCCCTGCTGGCCACCACGCTCCAGGTGGAGGATGATGTTCTCCTGCAAAACCTTGTCGTCCTTAAATGCCTTGTTGCGCGACTCGAACAGGTGCAAGTGTCGAATAGCCGTTCGCTTAAGGATGAAATCACGAAACGGTCGATAATACGGCCCGTTACAAAAGCTGCGCGGGATTATAGCCACGACATGCCCGCCCTGTGTTGCCTGAGTGATGGCTAGCGCTACGAAGGCGCTATACAGATTCACTGTTTCAATGCCGACACGACGCAAGGCAAGCCGGTGTGCGGAATTGCTATGGATCTTCCTGTAGGGCGGATTGAGAACGACGTGGGTGTAACCTGTGGGCTGCTTTGCAGTGAATAGGTCGTTGGCAGTCGCCAGTTCAATATAATCCCCCGCGACAATCTGGGGTGTTACGCCCTGGTAGCTAGTCAAGTGCTGCGCAAGGTAGCCGCGCAAAGTGTCGTCGATCTCGTAGGCCGTCGCCTCGACGGCATCAAAACCAAAACCGCCTGTCACCCAGCGATCGAGAAAGGCGCAGGACAAAGCACCAACGCCCGCACCAGCATCCAATAGTCGGCAGGTCCGTAAGGTACTGGCCGGGAACAGGGACACCATGAACCTGGCTACCCTCGCTGGCGTCATGAACTGGCCGAATTCGGCCTTGTGCTTTCGAGCGGTGTACGGTGCAACCATGCAGCGCACGATGTCTGCCTTTTCAAGCTGTTGCAGCATTTCCGTTCCTCTGCACCGAATCATTCCCATTCAATGGTTGCAGGCGGTTTGGAAGAGATATCGTAAACGACGCGGTTGATACCGCGCACTTCGTTGATGATGCGGTTCGATATGCGCGCGAGCAGATCATACGGCAAAGGCGACCAGTCGGCGGTCATGCCGTCGAGCGACTCGACGGCGCGAATCGCGCACGTCTCTTCGTACGTGCGCTGATCCCCCATGACCCCGACACTCCTAACAGGCAAGAGCACGCAGAAGCTTTGCCAGATCTTCTCATACAAGCCTGCGCCGCGGATTTCCTCGGACACGATGTGATCGGCGGCACGCAACACCCGAAGTCGTCGTTCCGTGATCTCACCGAGGCAGCGAATGCCGAGCCCCGGTCCGGGAAAGGGCTGACGGTAGAGGATGTTATGCGGCATTCCGAGAGACTCGCCGCATGCGCGCACTTCGTCTTTGAAGAGCTCGCGCAGGGGTTCGACGAGTTTCAATTTCATTCGCTCGGGCAAGCCTCCCACGTTGTGGTGACTCTTGATCACGGCGCTAGGACCTTTGAAGGAAACGCTCTCAATGACGTCAGGATAGAGTGTCCCTTGAATGAGGTAAGAAGCACCTTTGACCTTGTGGGCCTCTTCTTCGAAGACATCGATGAAGACTTTGCCGATGATCTTGCGCTTTTCTTCCGGATTCGTCGTGCCTTGGAGTGCAGATAGGAAACGATCGCGGGCGTCCACGGCGACGAGATTCAGATGGAAAGTCTCGGTAAACGTATTGACGACTTGCTCGAACTCGCCTTCACGCAAGAGGCCATTGTCGACGAAGATACACGTGAGTCGATCCCCAAGAGCCTTGTGACAGAGTACGGCCGCAACCGAAGAATCCACGCCACCGGACAGACCGCAGATGGCGTGCTCCGTCGGACCAACTTGCTCTTTCACCAGCGCGATCGCGCCGTCGGTGAACTCACCGGGGGTCCACGACGGCGAGAGCTTTGCGACCTCGAAGAGAAACGATGCAAGGATGTCCGAGCCGCGCGGCGTGTGCACGACTTCGGGATGAAACTGCACGCCGTAAAGTTTCTTGGGCGCGTTCGCAACGGCGCAAAATGGCGTGCTCTCCGAGGTGCCCGTTGTCTCGAAACCGGGCGGCATGCTGCACACGCGATCGCCGTGACTCATCCACACGTCGAGCGATTCACCTTTGGCGAAGCGATGGAAGACCCCTTCATGCTTGTCGACCTTGACCTTGGCGAGACCGAATTCGCGTCTGTCTGCGCGTTCGACTTGACCGCCAAGCGTGTGCGCCATGATCTGCATGCCGTAACAGATGCCGAGGATCGGCAGGCCAAGCTCGAAGATGCGCTCGTCGATCTCGGGAGCGCCCTCTTCGTAGACGCTCGACGGTCCGCCGGACAAGATGATGGCGCGCGGCTTCTTCTGAAGGATTTGCTCGAAGCCCAGCGTGCACGGGTGGATCTCGCAATAGACTTTGCTCTCACGCACGCGGCGCGCGATGAGTTGTGTCGTCTGCGAGCCAAAGTCGAGGATGAGGACGAGATCTCTGAACATGCGTGGGCGGCTGGGTAGCACGTGTGGTGTAGTGAATCGATCATGACCGAGGTAAGTGTCGTCGTTCGAACGCGTTTCGTCGGGGACGTCGTCGTTCCGTTGCCGCGCTATCAGACACAGGGTTCGGCAGGCATGGACTTGCATGCTGCACTACGAGAGCCCGTCACGCTGCCGTCGCTCGGACGCGCGAAGATTCCAACCGGATTGGCGTTCGCGATACCTGCAGGATTCGAAGGGCAGGTGCGCCCGCGATCAGGACTCGCTGCGAAGTACGGCGTGACGGTGCTCAATGCGCCGGGAACCATCGATTCGGATTATCGCGGAGAGGTCGCCGTCATTCTCGTGAACCTCGGCAACGAGCCTTGCACCATCGCTCCACTCGATCGGATCGCGCAGATCGTTTTCGTACGGCACGAGACCGCGCGCCTCGAGCCGTTGCCTACGCTGGACGAGACGCATCGCGGTACGGGCGGCTACGGATCAACCGGATCATAAGAGTTCACATGAAGAACGTGCGGTGAAGCGAGCGCCGTCACATTCAGCCGTACCCAGGGAGATCCACCGCGCTTCACCGCGCCGTCGAGAAGCCCGGAGTCGTCGACGACGATCTTCGTGTCGTCATCGCAATCGTCGAACACGGTCACGTAGCGCGTGCCTTCATGGAGAAACGGCACGATCGAATCCGTGAGCTCCGGGTTGTGACGACCGAGGAGCGGGATCGACGTCTCGAGATCGGCTCGGGCCTTGCGCGTAACGTCCATCGATCGCTCTCCGACGACGGAGATCGCGTTGTGCGTGTAGAGATGCATGAGGCGATCGCCGTTGGTGCACGCGCTCGTGGGCGGGCGCGCGGGTGGTGTGAGGCGCACCCAAGCGATCATGACGAAGAGCAGCAGCATGAAAACCGGCGCGACGAACGCGATGGGATCGGTTCGCAAGAATGAGCGCGCCGGATCTGAACGATCGACTTTCACCTGGGATCCGAAAAGGATGATGGCCGGAAGTGCTGCAACGAACGCAAAGGCAACCGTCTCCACTTGATGCGCCACGGTGATCCACGGCGGCGTGAAGGGCGCCGAGACGAGCACGCCGAAGATGGCCCAACGCAGGAGCGAGAGCGACGCGTCCTTGCGGCGGCGCACGAAGAGCACGAATGCCGACCACGCCCAGGCGCCCACGAACCCAGCGCCCAGCAAACCCATGGCGATGGCGTTCAGCATGCTGAAGGTGCCCGCGCGCGCTTGCCAAAGGAAGGCGATGCCGAGGGGACCGTGCGCTGCGAGCGCGTCACGAACGGCCGCTGCATCGTCGAGGAAACGATCGTCGGGGTTCGTCCAAATGTGGGAAAACAAGCCTTGCGGCGAGACGAAGAGCGCAGCGAACGAACGAAGAAGACCCTCGATCACGAGCAGCGGGTGAGCCGCGGACTCCGACGCGAGGATGCGCCATGACTCGCGAACGCGGTCTGCAACCGGAAGGTTGCGCAGGACGGGATGCACCTCAAGGAGGTAGGTGAAGTCCTTGCCGTGAATGAGGCCATAAGCAATGGCCGGGTAGTCCGAGAACGTGACGCCGGCACCCGTCGCGCGAAGAACAGCCACGTGACACGCGATGCCGAGCACGCAAGCGAGCGATGCAACGATTGCATATTGCACGCGACGACCGTGCGGTGCGAGGCGCAGCGACGCCCAAGCGATGAGCACGGGCAGGATGAAGAGCGGTCCGGCCCTCGCCATCATGGCGAGTGCCATCGCGAACATCCCGGCGAAGGCGAGGCGAGCGGCGCGTTTGGGATCATCCTTCGCTGTCTGTGCTCGCCAGAGCAGAATGAATGCGAGCACGCCGAACACCAGACCGAAGTGCTCGGTCTGGATGAAACCAGCCCACCGGCGCACGAAGAAGAAGAGAACGAGCCACACGAACAAGGCGCTCTTTGGTCCGTGTATTTTCCACACTTCCAGTGCAGCGTGAGCGATGGCGGCGCCACCTGCGAAAGCGCAGATGGCGAGCGATGCTCGGAGGCTTCCGGACGTGAGCTTCAGCAGACCGGCGAGCGTGGCGATGAAGAGCGGCCGCTTCGAAGAGACCTCCGTGAAGCGAACGCCGTGCACGAGACGAAGTGCGTCGTTGTAGAAATCGTGCGAATCGCTCCACGGGAGGATGCCTCCGAAGATTGCATTCCGCCCCTCATAGCCAAGCGTCCAGAGGTGAAAGAGCAGCCCGAGAACGAGCAACTGCGTGGTTGCATGCACGAGGAGCGCGCGTACCCGCGACGAGACTTTCGTGCCGGTGTGAAAGACGAAGGCCGCGAGCAGAGTGACGACGATGCAGTCGTAGCGCGGAAAGGTCTTCGGACCCGCATACGCAACGGCGTACGCGGCGATGAGGATGACGCTCGCGAGGGCGCGCCGATTTGCAGCTCGTGACGGCGCCATCGCGCTCGCTCTTGCGTGCATGCTGTCAACCTTCGCCGCGTTTGATTTGATACCCGCGAATCTTCTTGTGCAGATTCGTCCGCTCGACGCCGAGGATCACGGCCGTGCGCGTGATGTTCCATCCGGTGAGCTTCAACGTATCCACGATGTATTGGCGCTCGGACTGCTCGCGGTGTTCGCGCAGCGTGAGATAGGACTTGAAGTCAACGTGCGATGTGGTGGCCGGCCGCGAGATCGGCGGCGGTTCGGACTCATCGACCGAAGGTTCCGCAAGAGGCGGCTCCGGCTGCGCGTCTTCTTCACCGAACGGGCTGTCATGCGGATCCTCGGGAAGATCGGCGATGGTGACGCGATCCCCCGAGAGGATCGCCATGCGTTCGACCACGTTCTTCAACTCGCGCACGTTGCCGGGCCACTTGCGCGTCACCAGAGCGTGCAGGACTGCGTCGTCGATGGGTTTCGGCTTCGTGCCGTTTTCTTTCGCAAAGGCTTGCATGAAGGCATGCGCGAGCAATGAAATGTCTTCGACGCGCTCGCGCAGGCTCGGGCTCCGAATGGGAAAGACGTTGAGGCGGAAGTAGAGATCTTCGCGGAAACTTCCGCGCTCGACTTCGCGTGCGAGATCTTTGTTGGTTGCGGCGAGCACGCGCACATCGACGTGAATCACGTGCTCGCTACCGACACGCGAAATCTCACCCGACTGCAAGGCGCGAAGAACCTTTGCTTGTGCGACGAGATCCATATCGCCAACTTCGTCGAGAAAGAGCGTGCCGCCGTGGGCTTGCTCGAATAGTCCGCGACGTCTGGTCTGCGCGCCGGTGAAAGCGCCTTTTTCGTGGCCGAAGAGTTCGCTTTCGATGAGCTCGCGCGGGATGGCCGCGCAGTTGACTTTCACGAACGGTCCATCTTGCCGGGGACTCAGCCTGTGCACCGCGCGTGCAATGAGCTCCTTGCCCGTGCCGCTTTCGCCGGTGATGAGGACGCTCGCACGCGTTGGCGCCACCTTCTCCAGCTCATGAAAGATGCGCTGGATGTGCGCGCTCTTGCCGATCATCTCGTACTTGGCAAGCTGCTCGCGCGTGACCTCGGCGAGGGCGCGCCGAGCGAGCGCAGCTTCGAGCACGTTGCGCACACTGACGAGGACGCGTTCGCGAGCGAGCGGCTTTTCGAAGAAGTCGCTCGCACCGAGCTTGATGGCGTGGACGGCGTCGTTCACCGTCGCATGACCACTAATGACGATGATCGGCATGTCGCGCGTCGCTTCTTCTTTGCGGATTCGCTCGAGCGCTTCGAGGCCACTCATTTGCGGAAGCTTCACGTCGAAGATGGCAAGATCGACGGGGATGTTCGGGCTCGCCAGGATCTCGAGCGCGCTCTCGGCGCTCTCGGTGTCAATCACGTGATAGCCCTCACCCTCGAGAACGAGCTTCAACGTGCGACGAATGTTCTTCTCGTCGTCGACGACGAGGATGGTTCTTTTCGTGCGCGCACCTGGCTCTTTCGAGGGGGTGTCCATGGGATTCTTAGAGCACGTTTACCAGTTTCCATCCGAAAACTGCTGCGCGCCGCAAATCGTCGTTCGGCCTCCCTCAAAATACTCCGAGTATTCCTCGGTCGACCTCGCTAGCTTTGCGTCGCTCGCGACGTTTTCGGATGAAAACTTACTAGCCTGCTGCGCAAATCACGGAACGGAGTCCACGCGTTCTTTCATGTATGCGAGATAGTTGTTCGCCTGAAGAACGAGCGGACTCCTCGGGTAATCACGCACAATTGAATTAAATGCGTCGCGCGCTTCACCAAACTTGTGCATTTTCAAATAGACTTCGCCAAGTAAAAGCAATGCCTCGGCCTCGAGCCCCGAATCGATAAGTTCGGCGCCAGCGCCCGCAGGCCCCGGGCTCTTGGTCGCCGCCGCACTGCCCGCGAAATTCCGCATGGCGTAGTGGACACGCAAAACGGCAGCGTCGAAGTTGTCGACCCGCAGATAGAAGCGCGCAACGTACAGCTCGTGGCGCATCAGGCGGGCCGTCACGTCGGTGAGGAGCTCACGAATCTTCTCCGACTCCTTCGTGCTCGGGTAGTCGTGGAGGTAGCCTTTGAGTTCCTTGAAGGCGTCGAGAACCACGGCCTGATCGCGCTCATCGGCGCTCGGCAACAGGAACGTATCATTGATTTGCTTGTATTGTGACTCGGCGATGCGCGCACGAGCATAAGCAACTTCATCCGGGTCCGAGCGATGGTCATGAACGAATTGGCGGTAGCCTCGAATCGCTTCGGTGAACTTTTCTAATTCAAAATCCGCATCGGCAATCCGAAGTTCCGCGAGACGCGCATATTTGGAATAACTGTATTTGCGTTTTACCGTACGGAAAAGTTCCTGCGCTTCAATCCAATTGTGCGCGTTGAATTCGTTCATCGCCTCGTCGTAAGCGCGCTTGGCATCGGCCGTGTAGCTTAGGGCCGCGCGCGGCGCCGGCGTTTCGCACCCTACCAGCGAAGCGGACACGAGGCCCAGCGCCAGCGCCGAAGCGAAGAGGGAAGTGAAAAGAGGGCGCATGGGCTGCCCGCTGTACCACAAGATCGACTTATCCCGCTTTCGATTTGCCGCGATCTCCTCGTTGGGGCCTGCGGTGCGGTCCTCAAAGCCAGAACAGGCTATTCCGGTCCGCTCCTCGGCCCCGCCTCGACCTCGCGTCAACTTGAAAGCGGTCTGGTATTATCAATTTCGATGGGTCCGGGTACTGAGAGATGAGGTAAAAAAGACCGCGACATGGTCGACAAGAACCCCATCACCCCCGAAGGAGCCACCCGTCTGCGCGACGAACTACAGAATCGCAAGACGGTCGAACGACCCGCGATCACCCTTCTCATCGCCGAAGCGCGCGCGCACGGTGATCTCAGCGAGAACGCCGAGTATCACGCGGCCCGCGAGCGGCAAGGGTTCAACGAGGCGCGCATCAAAGATCTCGAAGACAAGCTTGCGCGCGCCGAAGTCATCGACCCCACGAAACTCGCGGGCGACAAAGTCGCGTTCGGCGCGACCGTGAAGCTTCTCAACACCGATACCAACGAGGAAGTCAGCTACCGCATCCTCGGCGCCGACGAAGCCGACATCAACTCAGGCAGCATCAGCATCACCGCACCCATGGCGCGCTCGCTGCTCGGCAGAGAAGTCGGCGACGAGGTGAAAGTCCGTACTCCCTCGGGTGAGCGCGTCTACGAGATCCTCGACGTCGATTACGGCGCGCCGGGCGGCTCGAACGGCAAGTGACCGTGCGCGTCGCATGCGCGTCGCATGTGCGTTGCGTGCGCGGCATCGTGGACGTGGGCGGCGTTCTCGCGGTGTGGACGGGTCTGCTCGGCCTCGAGAGCTTCGTCGTCGCACTCGGTTGGCGCCGCGAGTTCGTTGGAACATGGGAGATGAGCCATGCGCGCACGATGCTCGGGCCGGTGGCGCTCGCGAGTCTCGTCCCGGTGGCGGTGCTGTTCGTCGTCCTCGGCAAGCTCGTAGCAAAGGGCAAGGCGCGTCTGCTGGCGACTCTCGCATTCGTGCTCGGCACGCTCGTGGGCTTCGGCGTCTCCACGGGCCGTCACATGACAGGCCTGCTCGTGCGCGTCCCGTTCGTGATCGCTGTTGGCGCGATGGCATATGTCGCCGTGCGCACGCTCGTGAAGCGCTTGCCGCGCAATCGGCCGGCCACCGTCGCAGGACTCGGAACGCTTGCAACAATTCTCGGATGGCTCGCCGATAGCTTCGTTCTGCCGCGCCTCTATCCGGCCTTCCACCTCGCGCTCTTTGCGATCACGCTTGCTGCGAGCGCGTCGATCTGGCTTTTTTTCCGCGGCAGCAAACTCTCCTGGGTCCTCGCCGCATTCGGTCTCGGTGCTGGACTGCTTGCCATCGTCACTGCCAGGCGCGGAGCGAAGGGCATCGCGCCGGACGACAATCTTCGCCGCGTGCTCGTCGAGCACGCACCGCTGCTCGGTCGCGCGGTCGTCGTCGCAGGAGCGATCGCGCCGCCGCCGCCCGTGGACGATGACGCCGCGAGCGACGTCACGAGCACGTTCGAAACCGTCGGCGGTGCACGTGCGCAGCGGACGCTCGACTGGACAGGCAAGGACATCGTCCTTCTTACGATCGACGCGTTGCGCGCCGACCACCTGTCGTCCTACGGCTACGCGCGAACCACGAGCCCGAACGTCGATCGTCTTGCGGCCCGAGGAGCGCGCTTCACGCACGCTTACTGCCCAACCCCGCACACGTCGTATTCGATCGCGTCCATGATGACGGGAACATACATGCGACCGCTTCTCGCCATGGGTGCGGGAGCGGACTCCGAGACGTGGGCAGATTATCTGCGTCACTACGGCTATCGCACGGCGGCCTTCTATCCGCCGGCCGTCTTCTTCATCGACACGCATCGCTTCGAGAAGATTCGCGATCGATCGCTCGGCTTCGAATACAAGAAGGAGGAGTTTGCCAAGCCCGAGGTTCGTCGCACGCAAATCGCCAACTATCTTGCGACGGCGAACGCGGACAAACCTCTTTTCTTGTGGGTTCATCTGTTCGAGCCGCACGAACCTTACGAGATGCATCCGGAGCACGCGTTCTCCGGAAACGACGCGGTCGACGCCTACGACAGTGAGATCGCGACGGCCGACGCACTCATCGGAGAGATCATCGATCTCGTCGAAAAGCGCCGACCCGGAGCAACCATCATCTTCAGTGCAGACCACGGAGAAGAATTCGGCGATCACGGCGGCCACTATCACGGCACGAGCGTCTACGAAGAGCAGGTGCGCGTTCCTCTCGTGATCGCGGGGCACGGGATCGAACCTCGCGTCATCGACACGCCGGTGCAAACGATCGATCTCTTGCCGACGACGCTCGTCGCGCTCGATGTCCCAATGCCAGCGCGCGTGCGCGGTCGCGATCTCGGACCTTTGCTCGTGAGCAAAGCTCCCGCCGATGAGCAAGGGTTCGCGTTCGCAGAGACCGACGACTACACGCTCGTCGCGCGCGGCAAGGACAGGCTCGTGTGCGCGCGCAAGATCTCTGCGTGCACGCTCTTCGACATCGAAAACGATCCGGGAGAAGTGCACGCCGTGATGGATCGACCCACGCGCGTAGAGGAGCTCCGGCGCCTCACCGCACGAGCCGAACGCGACAACGGCAAGGTCGAAGCTTCGCAGATGCCCGAGGCACTGCGACGAGGAATGCAGGGTGATCGTGAAGCTGCCGAGGACGTTGCGCCGCTCCTCGACGACGCACGCGTCGACATTCGACGCGCCGCAGCCGAGTGCGCATTTCGTCTGCGCGCACTCGAGATGGCGCCGCAGCTTCGGCGTGCGTTCGCCAAGGACGAGGATGACGAGGTGAAGAAGTGGAGCGCCGTGGCGCTCGTGAGGCTCGGTCCCGAGGGCGCTGGCAGCGAAGCGACGAAGGTGAAGACGCTCGCGACGACGCTGCTCGGAGACACGCCGCGCTTTCGCACGGCCGCCGCTCTCGCCCTGGCCGAACAAGGCGATGCGCGCGGAGAGGATGCGCTCGTCGCGCGCTGGCAAATCGCGTTCGCGCCCGGTTCGAAAGAACACGGCGAACTCGACGAAGGCCGCGAGCTCCTCTCCGCGTTCGCAAAGCTCCGGACGCACGCGGCCGTCATCCCGCTCACGCGCTCGCTCGAGGACGTGCGGCTCAGGCCTTACATCGTCGACGCGCTCGCGGACATCGGGGATGCGCGTGCGAAAGATCCAATCCTCTTCGTGTTCACGTCAGAGAGGTACGTCAACATGCGGCCTCGCGAAGCGCGCGCGCTCGTCCGGCTTGGCGCGCGCGAGGAGCTTCGAAGGCCGCTCGTTCGCTTTGCGGGAACACCAACACCCATGCCCGAGGCGATCGCGATCGCGCGCGACGGAGCATTGCTCGATCCCGCGCACGGTGGCTTCGTAGGCGACGCGCACAAAACCTCGGTGGACGTGCGGCTCCAACTTTCTGCAAACGGTCCGGCGCGGCTGCTCGTGCTGACGGGAGATGCAGACGAGGATGCGACGAGGGCAGGGGAGCCCGTCATTCGGATCCATGGTCACGCGATGAGCGCGAAGCTGACGGACGGAACTTGGATCGTGGAGCTCACGGATGACCCTGGATCATCGGTCGATCTGCATCTGGAACGCCCGGCGGGGATCTTGGCCGCGTGGATCGTCCGGCGCGCCGACGAGATCCCGGCGCCGCCGCCGCTCGCTTGGCGCGTTGACGCAGGCGCATCCGAGGACTCAGACTCCGACGGCGGTCTTTGACGTTCCGTCTGCGAGAAGGCTAGAGTCCGCGCCGTGACGGACGAAAATCAGAGCGACGACGAGAGAAAAGACGCCGTAGAGGGACCGGAAGAAGAGCCCCATGAAGTGGTCGACGAGGCCAACCCGGAGGCGATCGCGCGACGCGTTGCGGCTCTTGACGACGAGGATCCTGTCGAGCGCCGCGCGCGCGAAGAGGAACAAAAGCTCGCCGAACGCCGCGCGGCCATCGCCGCCGCGAAGAAGAAGGGGAAGGGGAAGAAGAGCGGCCTCGAAGTCGCGGCGTCGAAGAAGCTTTCAAAGATTGGCACGCATGCTGAGCCACGTCGAAGACTTGCGACGGCGAGAGATGCCGATCCGCTTCTCGCACGCACCGAGAAGCTTGGAGAGTGGGCAAAAAAGAATCAAAGGACCGTGCAGATCATCGGCGGCATCCTTGCCGTGATGTTGATCGGAATCGCCGGCTATCTCTATTACGACAACAAGCGCGAGACCGCGGCGTCCGTGCTCCTTGCGAAGGCCGTTGCGGACGGACGCGGACACATCGGCGAGCTGCCAAAGGACGAAGACGCCGCGGAAGCTGCGGAGGCCATGGGCCCCGTCTTCGGGACATTCGACGAGCGTCGCGACGCTGCACTCGCCCGCTTTCGCGAGGTCCAGGCCAAGTTTCCAAAGACGGGCGCAGCGATCCTCGCGCGCCTCGCCGAAGGCTCGCTCTTGCTCGACAAGAAAGACGGAAATGGTGCCTTCACAGCATATAGCGACGTGAGAAACTCGCCGCTTGCCGCAGTGGACCAGGAAGTCAAAGGTCGATCCATGGAAGGCATCGGTTTCGCGTACGAGCTCAAGGCAAACGAGAACACTGCAGACACCCAGAAGTACCTCGACGACGCGCTAAGGGCGTACAAGGAGCTCGAGAACACCGACGTTCAGGGATTCAAAGAGCTCGCGAAATACCATCAGGCTCGTATTTTGGAGAAGAAGGGCGAAGAGGACAAGGCAAAGGAGCTTCTTCTTGCGCTCAAGGAACCGCTCGCGAAGCAAGAGGAGAGCTTCGCGAATATTCCGATGGGTGCAGAGTACCCGTACTTGAAAGAGGTCGCGATGGATCGCCTGCGCGCGATAGATCCGACAGCGGCACCAAAGCAAGGTAGCGGCGGCGGCCAGCAGCTCACGCCCGATCAAATCCGCAAGCTCATAGAGGATGCGCAGAAGAAGAAGGCGCATCCTTGATCCACGCAACTAGAACGCATCGGCGCACCGCAGGCGTCATGGTGCTTGCTGCGCTCGCTGCACTCACGGTGGGTTGCGGTGCGGATATTCTCGCGGGCGACCGAACGAATCCCGAAGTGCCCTTGTGGTATGCGCGACCGAACTACGCGATGGAGATCTTCGCGCATCGCGCCGTGACGGCTCCATCGCGCACCAGCGGCGAGGATTGGGAACGCGGTCGACCGGAGATCGATCCGGCGCGAAAACGCGTCTTCGTGGGTTCGTCCGATCACGGGCTTTATGCCTTGCGAGCGGGTGACGGCAGCACGATATGGCGCTTCGAGACGCTCGCCGTCGTCCAGAGCGAGCCTCTCTATGATTCCGAAATGGACTACGTCTATTTCGGATCGAACGATGGCGCGCTCTACTGCGTGCGCGCGCAGACCGGAGAGCTCGTCTACCGGTTCGACACGGGCGCGGAGGTCTCACGAAAACCAGTGCGTGCGGGCGAAAACTTGTTCTTCGCAAATGCAGCCGACTTCCTCTTTTCGATCGATCGTCGCACGGGCAAGCAACACTGGCAGGTGCATCGCACACCCGCCCTCGGCATGGAGATCGCCGGCTACGCGGGCCCGGCGCACGACGCCGCGTCGAACCTCGTGTTCATGGCATATTCGGATGGGCACGTCATCGCGTATAGCGGCGCCGACGGATCAGAGAAGTGGAGTCCGGTGGATCTCACCGCGGAGGCCGAACAGGCTGGCGGAGAATCTCCGCGCTATCTCGACGTCGACACGACACCCGTGCTCGACGACGGTCCGCAAGGGCGCGTTGTCTATGTGGCAAGCTATGCGGCCGGCGTCTATGCGCTCGACGCCATGACCGGCTCGCGCGTATGGGCAAACGACAAAGTGGTGGGGGCAACTGATTTGTTGCTCTGGAAGGAGCCCGCGCACATGCCAAATCCAAACGGTCCCGACAAGGGCGGACCCATGGTGCCGGAGCGCAAACTGCTCATTGTCTCGAGCGCCGCAGTTGGATTGACCGCGCTCGACACGACGACGGGTCGCGTGGTGTGGCAAAACAAAGTACCCGAAGGCGGTGTGACGGCGCCCGCGCCCGTGGCGGGCGCGTTAATCGTCGGTACGAGCCGCTACGGCGCGTTTCTCTTGTCACCGCGCAACGGCAAACCCATCGACGGAATCGATTTCGGGACGGGCTTCTCGGGAACACCTGCAGCCTTCGGAAACCGCGCCTATATGATAACGAATGCAGGTGTCTTCCTCGGTATCTCCGTCTCGCCGCCGCTACACGACAAAAACGAGTGTGGGTGGCCACACGGGGCCACCCCTACGAATGCGTCTTGTCGGTTGTAGGGGCAGGCCCCTGTGCCTGCCCAAGGAGACTTTTGATTTCCTTTTCGATCTGGATCTCGTCGCCGGCGCTCTCGCCGCGGTGAAGGTATTTTACCGTTCCGTCCTTTCCTAGGATGTACAACGACGGAACGCCGGATGGCTGGTAGAGATCGGTAATCTTGTGATCCTCGTCCCAACCGACGGGGAATGTTACGCCGTAAGACGCCGCAAATTCGGCAATACCATTCTTGTCGTCGTCGACCGAAACCGCCGCGACCTCGAGGCCTTTATACTTAGTATAGAGCCTTTGATACTTTGGAAAATTCTTTTTGCACGGCGGGCACCAGGTTGCCCAGAAGTCGACGAGGGTGACCTTGCCAGGTGTGACGGCCACTTTGCCCCGGTCGTTAACCGAATCGATGGAAAAGGTGGGGGCTTTATCGCCCTCACGGATGCCGTTGCCAGAGACATCGCCGGCTGCGTTGGGAAGGGCACGATCGGAGCTCTTGGCCGAGCTCGGATCCTTGGCGGATTCATGGCCACCGCAAGCCGGCGTCATCAAAAAAAGGGAGAAAGCGCAAGTACGTGCCGCTGTAATTTTCTTCGATTTTCGAGTCTGCCGTGCCTTGCTCATGGGACGTGAGCATACCGTGGCAGATGGATTTTTGGGATACGACTGTACCCATGAAGTTCGTTGTACTCTTATGAGGAGTACATAGCTCTCGTGGCTGGTGATGGGAGGGCGATCCACCTGGTGAAGCATCATCGATCCGGGGCCAGCCGTGCCCTACCCGGAAAGGCGCGTCAAGATGCGCTGCGGCATGACGGAACACCTGTTGCTTGAGGCGCAACACCGCAGAGCGTGTAGGGCAGCCTGCTGCGCGAATCGATTCGTCGGTTGGGCGCTGCGGTGCCTGCGCACGTACCACAACGTACGCTTGCGCGGGCTCCTCGCGCTCCGCCCTAGCCCGGATCATTCATGACGCGATTTCTGCAGACGACCGAGACCGCAGCGAGAAGGGCGCACGCCGCATCGCAGGACCGAGGCGTACTGTACACGTACGCCGCAGGTCCGAGAAGCGCCGTACGACCTTCGCAGCAAAGGGATCGGCTCGTCTGAGTGGAGTCGTCGTGAATGATCCGGGCTAGCCTCGATTCGCTCGCGACGGCTGCCCTACACGCTCTGAGAAGTGGAGAAATGCGAGGAAAGAATGAAAAGAGTTGTTTGTGTCTTCGCATGCGCGACAGCCGCGCTCATCGCTGGCGCTTGCGGAAACAGCGGGGATACACCTGACGACACCGTCGCTGTCTGTGACGCGCAGCGACAAAACTTCCAGCAGGCGATCTTAGCGCCGCTGTTCACAAAAACCTGTCTGGGTTGCCATAGTCCCTCGGGAATCGCATCTCTGGGGATCCCACCCCTGTATGATACGAAATCACGATTCGTCTTGCTGTCGGATGCTTATCCCAATGCTGCACAAACCAACCTCAATACCATTACCTCCTTGGCGCAGGAACAAACAGAAGACGGAACTTCCTATTTGCTCGCCAAAGTCTCGGGAAAGCTCCCCCATACGGGCGGCAGCATTTACCCGGACGGAACTGACCAATACACCCAGTTACAAAGTTTCGTCCGTCAGGTCACCAACCCAGACACGTCCGCCCCCGATTGCGAAAGCTCGGTGGCAGGCGTGGATCCTCGCCTGAGTAAGGTACTCACCCTGGACGCGCGAGCCACGTTTCGAAAGGCGGCCATCAACATTGCTGGGCGCGTACCTACGTCGGACGAAGACTCGCGCCTCGCCCAATCTCCGGATCAACTGAGCGCTTCCATTAATTCGTTGCTCGAAGAGAATGCCTTCTACGAGCGCCTCAAAGAAATCTTCAACGACGCATTCCTTTTCATTGCCAGAGGGCAAGAAGGACAACCGGGGGTAGGACGGTTCGGCTACTTTTACTTTCAAGAAACCGATTATCCAAATATTTGGGTCAATCTTACCTCTACCGCAACGGATGATCCAGAAAGAATTGTTTTTTTGGATCACGAAGGTGTTTCCCTATGGGAAGAGCCTTTGGCACTCCTCGCCCACATCGCGCGCAACAACCGTCCCTTTACAGAAATTCTCACTGCCAATTATACCGTCGTCAATCCCTATAGCGCCTACCTTTATGGCCTGGGGCCCGTACCTGGAACCGACAGTCGTATGGATGACTGGGCCCCCGCCCCCGCCCCCTTGGTGCAACGTCAAGGAAGTGCCACAGAAGCGGCGGTTGAAAGCTCCGGGGTGCTGTCCACACCTGCATTTTTGACGCGATGGGGATCCACGTCTACCAACCTTTCGCGCGGTCGAGCGGAATTCGTTTCAAAGAATTTCTTGGCGACCAGCATTCTCACGTTCGCGCAGCGTCCCGTGAACAGCACCCAGCTCGATGCCGTCGACAACCCCACGATCAACAACCTTACGTGCGCGGCTTGCCACCGTTACATGGATCCTCTCGCAGGAACCTTTCTCGGTTTCTCCAATGGGGCACCGGCCAGCTACATACCTCAAAATACCGCCTGGTCAGGGTCACAATACACCCCCGCCGGTTTTCTTGGCGAACCCTATCCTGGCGACAGAACCCACGCCATGCCCTGGATGGCGCAGAAAATCGCGGCAGACCAGCGATTCCCTTATGCGATGGTTTTGCGAGTGTTCGAGGGCGTGACAGGCAGGAAGCCTCTCGCGTACCCCACAAACACGGATTCCAATTCCCTGTCTGCCTGGGAGAGCCAGAATGCGTTCCTCCATGAGGTGGCCGCACACATGGCAGAGCAGGGAATGAACATCAAAGTGGCTTTCCGGGAAATTTTGCTGAGCCCGTATTTCCGGGCAGCGCAAGACCCGAATCTTCCTGCAGCTTTGGCCATCGGTTTGGGAGAAGGGCGCCTGCTGACTCCCGAAATCCTCGCGCGAAAAGTGCGCGCCACACTTGGGACTCATTGGGGAAGATTCCGCAGCAACGCGCCTTACGACTTTTTGACTTCTGACTACAATATTCTCTACGGTGGCATTAACCCAACGGAGAGTCCCGCGCGCATGACGGAGATCAACACCATGATGGCCGCCGTTGCAGGAGCCATGGCGCGGGAGATGGGCTGCCGCATTCCTGCCTGGGAGTTTACCAAGTCGCCTGACGCACGTGTCGTGTTACCGAAAGTACAGATTGACACCGCGCCTCTTCGCAAAAACTGTCCAACTTGCGCGCTGGAAGTCGACGACGCAGGAGAGCGCAGCATTCGCGAAAATTTGGCTTACCTCCACCAACGGCTCCTTGGAGAAGTCGTGGACCCCAATTCGCCCGAAGTTGACACGAGTTACGCGCTCTTCGTGGATGCCTGGAAAGAGCGCGAAGAGGCAAACACAACTTCAGCCTACTGGAACTGCACCGGCCAGTGGGATTTGAATACGCCTGCCAATAATGATATCTACATTTCGGGCTACGCCACGTTGCCGGAAGACCAGCGTATCACCACCGATCGTTATTTCACCATCTATGCTTGGGAAGCGGTGCTTACCTACATGTTGATGGACTACCGTTTTATCCACGAGTGAGGAGAACTGCCGTGAACCGACGAACATTTCTAAAGGCAGCCAGCAGTTTGGCCGTTCTTCTGCCGTGGGCGGGCCGAAAGGCCTTTGCCCAGAGCCAACCACTCTATCAGGGGCCCTTTCTCCTCTCCCTTCAGGCCGACGGTGGTTGGGACACCACCATGTTTTTCGATCCCAAGGCTCCCTACAACGACAAACCTATCAACAAGGCCTACACTCTACCTGCCACCCAAGGCGTTTTCCAATATGCCCCCGTCAGTTTTACGCAGACCATCAACGGGGTGGCGATGGAGCTTCACAGCCCGAAGCGTTTCCTGGACAGTTTTCAAAATCGTCTGCTGCTCCTCAACGGCGTAGACACGCAAACGAACGCTCATCCTGTGGGCACGCAATTCGTGTGGAGTGGCTATGTTGCTTCCGCATACCCGTCGATCGGTGCTCTTTTGGCAACCAAGGCGAGCCAGAGTCTAGATTTGCCATGTGCTTATCTCGTCACCAGTGGCGGCTATACGACCACGCTAGGCCTCGTACCTGTCAGCCGAGTGAGCGCCGCAGGAATGCGCAACCTCGCTTACCAGGAGCGCTTTCCGGGAGCGGCGGATACCGACCCCCCTCTCTTTTCTTCCCAGATGAGCCAGCGGATCCAGCAGGCCAATGATCAGCGCAATCAACGCCTCGCGCAACAACTGAGTATGCCTGAAAGCAAAGATGCGCTCGCACGCTACAACAAAGCCATGCTGGCGAGAAGCGGTTTGGTGCCCTTGGTCGCAAGCCTGCCGTCGCCAAGCGTCACTCTTGGCAGCTTGATGGACGGAGTTGGAACGGCCAATCCCGACAGCATCAACAGTGTGCTCCAACAAGCCGAGCTGGCTCTCTATGGTTTTCTCTCCGGCACCACGGTATCGGCCTCTATCTCGTTGGGAGGGTTCGACACCCACAGCAACAACGACGCCACGCAACTCATTCGTTTAGGCTATCTTTTCGTGGTTCTCGATTACGTTCTCAACAAAGCCGCAGAGCTGGGACTCTCCGACAAACTCTATGTCGTCGTGGGAAGCGACTTTGCTCGCACGCCCGCCTACAACGTGAACAACGGCAAAGATCACTGGAACCCCACCAGCCTCATGGTGTTTGGCCCGAATGTTCAAGGAGGTCGAGTCCTCGGCGCAACGGCCGCGAACCAATATCCCGATTACGTCGATCCAAACAACCCGGCCCAGCTCTTGCCCCAAGGTTCGGGGGGTATCGTGCTAAAACCAAGCCATATTCATCACGAATTGCGGCGCGTACTGGGTCTTACGAATTTCGATTCCGCCTATCCATTGCTCGATACCGACATCCGTCTTTTCTAGAATGCGTTCCTCGTCGCGAGCATGTACTGTACTCTCGTGGGGAGTACAGTCTGCCGCGACGCCGTGCCACCGCCGAGCTCCGGTAATGAAATGCGTTTGCTGGCGGTGAGTGCTATGTCGGCAGGTTCCCGTGGCCGACGTATCCGAAGAAATCCAAGGCAGCGCAACCAGCGATCTTCCTGTCGTTGGTCTCGAGTCCGACGAGGAAGCGAGCCGCATCGTCGGCGAAGAATTGCGGTTGCTGCAAGTCGTGCTTCGCGCGATCGGTCCGGAAGGTCAGGCAGGGGAGGGGAATACCGCACTGCCGCCGGGACCGGGCCTTGCGGAGGCGTTGGCAGAGGACGATCGGCGGCTCGTCGAACTTCGCGACGCCGCGGCAACTGCAAAGCCGGAGGACCTTCCGGCGCTGCTCGAACAGATGCATCACCTTGGAGCGCTGCGCGCACAGCGCGGCAAGGGCATCGTGGGATGCGTCGATCGAAAGGTGCCTTACTTCGCGCATTTACGTCTCGAAGAGACGGTGAGCGAGCGCAGCCGCCCGCGCATCAAAGAGCGGCGGCGCGACATTCTCGTGGGTTCGCGCCAATACGTCGATGCAGCCTCCGGCGTGCGTATCGTCGATTGGCGAAATGCACCGGTCAGTCGGATTTTCTATCGCTATCGCGAAGACGACTCCTACGAAGAGACGCTCGGCGATCAATCCGTAGAAGGTGTAGTCGTCGCCCGGCGAACGGTGGCGATCGTCAATGGCGAGCTGCGCAAAGTGACCTCGCCGCAGGGAACGTTCGTGCGCGGACAGGATGGACGCTGGCGTCGCGCCGAGGCGCACGTCGCGCGGCTTCGTCTCCCCGGCACGCAGCACACAGGCGGCGGCAGTGCGGACAAGAGTATGTCGACCGAGCGTCGATCGACCGCACCCGATCGACTTCTTCCAGCCATCGCTGCGATGCTCGACAAGGAACAGTACGATCTCATCACGCGCCCGGGCACCGGTCTCGTGGCTATTCAGGGCAGTGCGGGAAGCGGCAAAACCACCGTGGGCCTGCACCGCGTGGCGTACCTGCACGCGACGAATCCGAACCGTTTCCGCCCGCACAAGATGCTCGTCATCGTGCCGAACGACGCGCTCATTCACTACACGAGTCGAGTGCTACCGGAGCTCGGCGTCGAGGGCGTGCCGGTCATGACATTCACGCGCTGGTCCGTGCGCGCTCTCGCAGACATCTTTCCGAAGTTGCCGAGCGCGGTGAGCGACGAGACTCCGCCGCCCGTCTCACGCGTCAAAAATCACCCAGCCATGCTGTTTGCGATCGATGAGATCGCGAACGAGACGACGGCGCGTCTCGACACGATGGTCGAGCGCGCAATATCCAAGTGGCCGGACGGCAACAAGGTCCTTCGCGCATGGCATGCGACGCGCGGCGCGCCGGATCGCCGCGTGACCCAACTTGCGCAATGGATAGGGAGCTCGAAGGAGCTCGCGGGCATCATGGCGTCGTCGCTGCCCGACGTCACGCGCAGCGCCGTGACGGCGCTCGGCCACGCGATGCGCAGCGAGTCGCGCGCCGTACTCGAGGCATGGGACGAGGTCACGACGAATCGAGCACGACTCGATAAACACTTCGGAGAGGTGTTTGGGAAGGGGCAGCTCGATCAAGTGCACGAGTGGTGCGTGCGCCAGGCACGCATCCGCGCGGAAGGAGAGCGTGACGGCGCAACACCGACCATCGACTCCGAAGACCGAGCGCTCATCCTGCGCCTCTTCCAGGTGCTGCGCGGACCGCTCATCGACATCGAAGGCGTGGCGCTCGGCGTGACGCATCTCTTTGTCGACGAACTGCAGGACGCGAGCCCGATCGAACTCAAAGTACTTCTCGATGTCGCGTCTGTTCGCGGTGGGGCTCCCGGCATGAAAGACGACGCGGCCGATCCGAGTCCGCTATCGGTCACGCTCGCAGGCGATGTCGCGCAGCGCATGCGCGACGAAGATGACGTGCATATTGCATTCGATTGGGACAGGGCCCTCAAGGAGCTCGGTGTGCCGGGCGGGGCAGGGAAGATCGAACCGCTCAAAGTGAGCTACCGTTCGACCGCCGAGATCACCTCGTTCGCGCAAGCCGTGCTCGGTCCGCTTGCGCACGACGCGGAGCCCATTGCCGATCGGCACGGTCCGCCAGTCGAACTCTTCTCGTTCTCTTCTGCTGGTGAGTGCGTCGCGTTCTTGGCAGACGCGCTGCGTGAGCTTGCGATCGACGAGCCCGACGCGAACGTTGCATTGCTCGCGCGCTTCGCGCAGCAGGCCGACGTCTACTATGAGGGCCTGCTCCGCGCCGAAGTGCCGAACGTGCGGCGCGTCCGTCGTCAGGACTTCACTTGGGAGCGCGGTTTCGACGTCACGGACGTTCGCCAGACCAAAGGCCTCGAGTTCGATGAGGTCATTTTGCTCGAGACCACGACATCGAGCTATCCCGAGACGCCGCAGTCGAGGCATGCGCTCTACGTCGGCGCCACGCGTGCCGCATATCAGCTTTGGTGCACGACGAGCGACTCCGCGTCGAAGCTCGTAACAGGGGCACTGTCTTCCACTGCGTCAACCGCGTTAGACAAGACGTGATGGGTCCACGCGTCGTATAGATTCCGAGCGTGAGCAAGGTTGCAGTCATTGGAGCGGGAGCTTGGGGCACGGCGCTCGCGGCGCATGCGGCGCGGCGCGATCACGATGTCCATCTGTGGGCGCGCGAATCCGACGTCGTCCGCGACATCGAAGAGCGCCATGAAAATCGCCTGTTTCTCGAAGGCGTGACGCTTCCAAAAACCATTCGTGCATCGTCGGATCCTGGGCTCGTCCTTCGCGGTGCACGCATCGTCATCTTGGTGCCGCCGTCGGCATTCCTTCGCAGCATCGCAGAGAACGTGGCGCACGACGTGCCGAGAGATGCTCACATCATCGTCGCCACGAAGGGCATCGAGACCGAAACACTCGAACTCATGAACGACGTCGTGGCCGACGTGATGTCAGACAGAGATCGCAAAGAGATCGCCGTGCTCTCGGGGCCAAGTTTCGCGCGCGAAGTGGCTGCGGGTCTTCCCACCGACGTCGTCGTCGCATCGAAAACGGACGCTGTTGCCATGGAGATCGCTGAGGCGCTGCACGCGCCCATGTTCCGTGTCTATACGAGCCGCGATCCCGTCGGCGTCGAGGTCGGTGGTGCGCTCAAGAACGTCCTAGCGATCGCCGCGGGAGCGTGCGACGGCCTTGGATTGGGTACGAACGCGCGCGCCGCGCTCGTCACGCGAGGTCTGTCGGAGATGGCGCGCCTCGGCGTCGCACTCGGAGGCGATCCGCTGACGTTCATGGGTCTGTCCGGTGTGGGCGATCTCATTCTGACGGCGACCGGCGCGCTCTCACGCAATCGCACGCTGGGGATGAAGATCGCCGAGGGAATCGATCCAGCGACGTACGTGGCGTCGCAGCGAACGGTCGCCGAGGGTTATGGCACCGCGAAAGCCGCATGGGCGCTCGCGCAGAAACTTGGTGTCGACGCACCCATCATCGAACAGGTTTATCACGTGCTTCATGAAGGTCGCCCGATGCTGGACGCGATGAGACGCCTCACGACGCGTGCTCAGAAGAACGAACTCTGGGGTCTGTCTTAGGGCGTGTCCCTGGATTCTTGGGCGCTGCGGCGCCTGCGCACGTACGAATAAGTACGTTCCACTGCGTTAGTTGACATAATGCATCTTATGCGAAATTTAAGACCGTGTTTTTGCAGCCGAAGGCATCGCCGACGCCGAGATCGCGTCAACTTGAAAGCGGTCGTGCGTGGCGCTGGCGCTCGCGCGTAGCAGCTTGCGGCGCGACGACGGCGACGACGGACCATTTTCCGATGGAGTCTACGAGGTAAGCATTTGTGGGAATACCGATTGCAAACTCCGCCAAGTATTCTGTCGACTCGTTGATTAGAGACCTTCGATGCTCCATCCCGCCATTGTGCTGCGAACCAGCGACGTCCCTCATCGGCCTTGCGTGTGCGTCAGGCCCCCTCCTCCTGGCGTCGATCGCACGCAATTTTGTGCCGTATCCTGGGCGCGCTGCGCAACGCAGCACACGGCGGCGAGACGGGGGGCGGCAGCCGGGCGGGATTCCGTGACCGCGCTGCCGCCCCCCGAACATGGAATTCTAATTTCGTATGAAGGATTCGTTTTTCAATGAAAACTGGTATTCTATTTGCTCCGGTTCTCGTGATCGCCCTCATTTTCGCGTGTTCGTCGAAGGAGTCGCCCGAGGATGGGACGGGGGGCGACAGCGAGGATGGACACGCGTCCGTCACGTTCGCGCTCTCCGGCGGGGATTTCACGGGCAATTCCGTACGCATCTGCGGCTCGCGTCCACCACCTGATCCGAAATACCGATGCTCTTCGTCGTTGACGTCCAATGTCGACGGCGCATGCCCATGCTTCAACTTCGCCGCAGATGGCAGCCTCATTGACCCTGCGACGGGACAACCCGTTGTGATCACGGGCCTCTGCTCTTCCACGGCCGCCCCACCAGCGAATTGGAGTTTCCAATATGAGGTGTTCTCGGAGCAAGATTGCACGGGAACCCGGATCAACGACGGCACACACAATTTCACGTGCTACGACTCGCACGATATCTCGACACGGGCGTTTCCGAATCAGTCGGTCAATGATGTCCTCTCTCCAGGTGCGAACACGAACTATGTGCTCTGCACCACGACGAATGCCTCGAAGTCCTGGAATTTCGCGAACTGCATTGCGACCACGACGGTCACCGACATCGCTGCGGGGATATCTCGCTACGATTGCGGTTGCACCCCTGCGGCGGGTGGCACGTGCGATTGTGGTGACGGCGGCGTTGGGCCGGGCGATCTGGAGGCGATCTGCTCCTTCGACACGGCGACGTGCAACATCGTGTGCGAGGGCTCGTAAAGAGCGTAAGGCAGCCACGGGATCCGCCGTGGCCGATGGGTCCACCTGAGGTCACGGAACGCGCGTTGCACCTCTGCCGAGTCGGAGGACCCGATGAAAGGCCGCATTCTCGTCACGTCCGCACTTGCCATCACGTGGATCTTCGCGTGTTCGCTAGATTCAACAATCCACGCTGGCCAGAGCGACGAGGACGGAAACAAGGACGAAAACGCGTCGGTCTCCTTCGCTCTTTCAGATGGGGACTTCTCGGGCAACTCCGCACGCATCTGCGGCTCACGCCCAGCGCCGGATCCCAAGTACCGATGCAACTTCTCGCTCACCCCGGACATTGAAGCAGGTGCGGACGCAGGGGATGCATGCCCATGTTACAACTTTGCTGCGGACGGAAGCCTCGTTGACCCCGTAACGGGACAACCCGCTGTGATCACGGGCCTTTGCCCGTCCATTGACTTTCCAGCAGCGAATTGGAGCTTTCGGTACGAGATTTTCGACGCACCGGATTGCACGGGAACGATACTCAACGAAGAAGAGACGAGTCATTTAACATGTTTTGATTCGCATGATATTGGGAGTCGACTCTTCTTCAATCAGTCGGTGGAAGCACTTCAGCCGGGACTCAATACGAATCATATTCTTTGTACCACCACCGTGGTACCACCACCCGCGCCGGAGATCTCTCAGGCGTGTTCGACGGCGAGCTTGCAGTCGCTCCTCGTTCGCGACGGAGACGTCGTCGCGTATATTCCGCAGGGCAGATTGGGCGGAGGGGCCACGGGCATTTCCGTTGTCAATGTCGAAGGCTCCGCCATCACGCCCAGTCGCATCCCAACCTCGAGCCGGGCAATCTCGTGTGCCACCAACTCGTTGACTGGTCAGACCGTGTGCGTCGCCAACACCGCCACCGTGTATCTCCTCGACGGAATGACGATCACGGACACCCTCACGAGCGGGACGCAAGGCGCCTATACACGCATGGGCGGCGGCAGCAAGGGAACCTGCCAGAACTGCAACGTGGCGATGGATCCCGTTCACAACCGCGCGCTCATAGGCATGTCCGTCGACATGGCTGGACGGGGTGGCTACCAAATGCTCGATCTTGGTACGAATGCATTGTCGCCGCTCATCCCATCGAAGACTGCGAATTACGAGATCTCGGACGGGCCGCTCATTGACCCTGCACGCAATTTCGTTCTGGCGTCTGTGCGGGGCTCGAAGAGCTGGGAGGTCATCGACGTAACGGATCCCGCGACTCCGCAGTTCTTCCTACGTGCTGTCAATTTGCCTCAAACTGCCTTCGACGCCGTGGCGGAGGACTGCGACACTGGCATTGCCATTGTAGCTGCTGGCTCCGCTGGTGGTGCCGCGAACGTGTACCTGAACGACCTCCCGCTGTCGGCGTTCATACCAGGCAACCCTGGCTCATGGACGGGCATCGCTCAGGCGCAACCCCTTACCGGGGCGATCCTTGGCGGCAATGCGGAATTCATTGCGATTGCCCAAGGAACCCACCTGGGGATCGTGAGCACTGAAAATACAAGTTACGCTGCGGCGATCCAGCTTCCATCGTCCTCCGGTACAGGCACTCCGGCAGTTACCGATTACGTGCTATGTCAAGTGACGGCCGCATTCACAACCGGTACCGCTCCACAACCAATCGCTGCCTACAAGAGTCCGAGCAATGACCATGCAATGGCCACTCTCGTCAACAACACGGCGACCACGCTGGCAGTCGTCGATCTCACGATGATGCTCGACCCTGACATCGTGCCAAGGATAGGCAGCAGCCACGTATGCTCGGCCGGCACCCTGCCCTCTTCGGTCGTGCGCATGATCGCGATCCCATAGCCATCATGAGAAACAAGCAGGGGACTGACAGAAAAATCCCGTCAGTCCCCTGCCCTGCATTCCACAAGTGATGGACTCGCGATGCTTCGATCAATCCATGTCGAAGTCGCCCATGCCACCACCCATGCCGCCCATGCCACCCATCCCACCCATGCCGCCGCCCATACCACCGGCCATGGCCTTCTCCTTCTTCGGCTTGTCGGCGATGAGGGCCTCGGTGGTGAGCATCATGCCCGAGACGCTCGCCGCGAACTCGAGTGCGGATCGAACGACCTTCGCGGGATCGATGACGCCGGCCTTCACCAGATCTTCGAACGTATCCGTTGCGGCATTGAAACCGAACGCACCCTGCCCCGTACGCACCTTTTCGACGACCACGGACCCTTCCTGGCCTGCGTTCTTCGCGATCTGGCGCAGCGGCTCTTCGATGGCGCGACGGACAACGTTCACGCCGAATTCCTGCTCGCCTTCGGCTTTGAGGTTCTCGAGCACTTTGCTCGAGCGCAGGAGCGCGACGCCACCACCAGCGACGATGCCCTCCTCGACGGCTGCGCGCGTAGCATGGAGCGCATCCTCCACGCGGGCCTTCTTCTCCTTCATTTCGGTTTCCGTGGCCGCACCCACCTTGATGACGGCCACACCGCCCGCGAGCTTCGCAAGGCGCTCCTGAAGCTTCTCGCGATCGTAGTCGCTCGTGGTCGCGTCAACCTGCTTTCGAATGGTTTCAATGCGCGCCTTGATCTCTTTCTGGTTGCCAACGCCATCCACGATGGTCGTGTTGTCTTTGTCGACCGTGAGGCGTTTGGCGCTACCGAGATCTTTCACCGTGATCGAGTCGAGTTTGATGCCGAGATCGTCGGAGATCACTTGCCCGCCCGTGAGAATCGCGATGTCTTTGAGCATCTCCTTGCGGCGATCCCCGAAGCCAGGTGCTTTGACGGCGCAGACTTTGAGCGCACCGCGAAGCTTGTTGACGACGAGCGTGGCAAGCGCTTCGCCCTCGACGTCTTCGGCGATGATGACGAGCGGACGGCCCTCACGCGCGATCTGCTCGAGCAGCGGAATGATGTCCGCCATCACGCTGATCTTCTTTTCGCTGATGAGGATATAAGGGCTCTCCATTTCCGTGGTCATCTTCTCCGCGTTGGTCACGAAGTACGGCGAGAGATATCCACGGTCGAACTGCATTCCTTCCACCACCTCGAGCGAAGACTCCATGCCCTTCGCTTCTTCCACGGTGATGACGCCTTCCTTGCCAACTTTCTCCATGGCATCCGCGAGCATCTCACCCACGCTGCGGTCGCCGTTCGCGCTGATCGTGCCGACCTGGGCAATATGGTGTTTGTCCTTGGTGGGCGTCGAAAGTTTCTTAATCTCACCGACCACGGCGCTGACCGCGAGATCGATACCACGTTTCAGTTCCATGGGGTTGTGGCCGGCTTCCACGAGCATGAGGCCCTGCGTGTAGATCGCCTGCGCGAGCACGGTGGCCGTCGTCGTGCCGTCACCGGCCTTGTCGCTCGTTTTGCTCGCCACTTCGCGCACCATCTGTGCGCCCATATTTTCGAACTTATCGGCGAGCTCGATTTCTTTTGCGACCGTGACGCCATCCTTCGTGACAACGGGTGCACCAAAGCTTTTTTCGATGACGACGTTACGACCCTTCGGGCCGAGAGTAACTTTCACCGCGTCGGCGAGGTGGTTGACGCCGTGGAGGATGCGACCACGGGCGTTGCGGCTATAGACAATTTGCTTTGCGCTCATAATGGGTCTCTCCTCTTCTTCACTTCGTGAACACAGCGAGAACGTCGTCCTCGCGGAGGAGCACGAGCTCCTCACCATTGACCTTGACTTCGGTGCCGGCGTACTTGCCGAACAGGACTTTGTCTCCCGCCTTCACGTCGAGCGGGACAACCTTGCCGCTTTTGAGAACAGCGCCGGAGCCCACCGCGATGACCACTCCTTCGAGTGGCTTCTCCTTGGCGGTGTCAGGGATGATGATCCCTCCCTTCGTTTTTTGTTCTTCTTGAGTGCGTTTGACGACGAGTCGGTCAGCGAGCGGACGAATCTTCATGAGTTTCTTTTCCATAGGTTGAGTCGGCGAGCGGGAGCTCGGCCGGCGGTTGTTAGCACTCGAACTAGGTGAGTGCCAGAGCTGGCGGGGCGGCAACCTATGTCTCGCTAACGCGGCGTCAAGTGCCGCTTTCGACTTGAAGACGGCCTGCGGAGGTCGATCGCGCTGCAACCGATCGCGAGCCAGGCCGTCACAAGGTCGCGCTGAGAGTGAGGCGTTCCGCCTTCGTCGAGCTCGAAAAAGATCAATGATCTTCATGGCTTGATTGCTGCTCGTCATCCGTGCCTGAGGGCATCGCCCGCGCTTATCGGTCGGAGAGCAAGGCCATGGCGGCAAAAATACCTAGGGGAACGAGCAAGCAACGAGACAACCTTCGTGTTGCCTCACCGCCGCCCATCGAACCGGGACAGGTGGTCGCCGGCAAGTACCGGGTGGAGCAACTCATCAAAGCGAGCCCGTCAACCTTCGTGCTCGCGGCGAGGCACCTTCAACTCCGGTCACCCGTCATCATCAAGGTATTTGCAGCCTACACGGAAGAGCAAGGCATTGCTCTCGAGAGACGCATCGAGCGCGCGCGCGCGGCCACGGAACTCCGCGGAGATCACATCGCGCCAATCGTCGAGATCGGAACGACCGAAGACGGCATGCCGTACGTTGCAACCGAGCGCTTCGAAGGACTTACGCTCGAGGGCGAGCTCGCGGCGCGCGGGAGGCTGCCGTTCACCGAAGCGGCGCGATGGATCGTCGAGGCGTGTGACGGCATCGCCGTAGCCCACTCCCAAGGGATCGTTCACGGCAACCTTCGACCAAGCAACCTTTTGCTTGCAGAGCCCAAGAAGCTCCCAACGAATGCGGGGGCCATATCTGCGACGCACGCGCGCAAGGACACGATGGATCCTCGAGAGCTGAAGGTCCTCGACTTCGGCGTGTCGAGTCCGGTGGATACGGCGGGAGCATCGGACGACAGCGCGTCGGTCTTCTTCGGTTCGCCCGCGTATCTCGCGCCCGAGCAGATCCGCGAGCCGGAACGCGTGAGTGCGCACACCGACGTCTGGGCGCTCGGAGTCGTCTTGCACGAACTCGTCGCGGGTACCCTGCCCTTCTCGGCGGACGTGCCATCCGCGGTGCTCGCGGCCGTGATCTTCGACGCCGCGCCGCTCTTGACCGACGCGCCCTACGAGCTCGCACGAATCGTCAACCGATGCTTGTCCAAAGATCCCTCGGACCGACCTTCGGACATCGGCGAGCTCGCGCAAGCACTCGCGCCGTTCGCCGGCGCGAAAGGCGTGGAACTCGCAGAGCACGCGCGAACTGTGCTCTCGACGGCGCGCGACGAAACGTCGGGCGTACGAGAGCGACCAACAACGGATCGAGAGCGGTCGCCGATCGTGAAGGCATCGATGCCGACACGCGGTCGCAGCATCACGACGAGGCCGTCGCTTCGACTGCGCAAACATTGTCATCGCCGCATCCGACAGACGACGGGCGCGGCCTTCGCCGCGGCCGTCGCGTTCGGGATCTTCGCGACGCGATACATCTCCCCCACCGTGCACGTCCCGGAGTCGACGCCCGATCTCGATCTTCCGGAGCACGAGCTGCCACCGGTAAGACCGATCGTTCCGACGATGGTGTTGGAGACGAAGTCACACGCGGCGAACGCCGGACCAACGCCCGTGCACGCACATCCTTCGACGATCACACGAGCGCCTGCTGCAATTTCAAAGAAGACGTCGCCGCTGCTCGAGGGAGCGATGAAGTCTCGTTGACGCGTCCTTGACAACAAATACGAGAACAGTAAGGTGCGCGAACCCTTCGGCGTCGGAGCTCCGGCTCAGCGCCAGCCGACGCATCGCGCGGTGGGGGATCGTCTAATGGCAGGACGACGGATTCTGGCTCCGTCTATCTAGGTTCGAATCCTAGTCCCCCAGCCGAATCGCTTAAGCTTTCTATTGTTGCATTCTCGAACCAAGGCCCCATCGTCTAGCGGTTAGGACATCGGCCTCTCACGCCGGTAACGCGGGTTCAATTCCCGCTGGGGTCGCCTCTGCGTCGTGCGAAGCACGATGCAATGCCAGCGCTCATTTGTTCGAGGTGTACTTAAGTGGCCCCCTCCGCGCGTCTCGCTTCGCTCTCCGCGCGTGCTCCCCCCGGTCTC
This sequence comes from Polyangiaceae bacterium, assembly GCA_009781005.1. Classification (GTDB taxonomy): domain Bacteria; phylum Myxococcota_A; class Polyangia; order Polyangiales; family Polyangiaceae; genus Labilithrix. The sequence continues at coordinate 31,835 of WQYX01000013.1, forward strand.
GTGCTCGTCGGGCGCGCAACGCGCCCTCCTGCGCGCGGAACGGGGGAGCCCGTCGTGCCAAGACTTCCAACGTCGTAGTGCTCTAAGGAGCACCGATCAGGGCTCGACTGAGGAGACCCGCGCTGAAGCTCGCGGCGTTGGCAATGAGTGACCACCCGAGCGCTCGCCGGGTGTTGATTCCGAAAGCGAGCGCGAAGTACGCGGCCTCAGCGAGCCAGGCGAACAGTTCGGCGACAGCGACTTGCGTCCAATAACTCCCGCCCCAGCGCGGGTTGCAGATGACGAACCAGACGATGGGATGGGTGATCGCGCTAGCGCCGAACGCTGCAACAACACGTACTCGCAAGCCTATAGAGTAGAGGGGTACCTCCACGAGCTGTGTGAAGACGAACGCAACGAGCCAGGCGCGAATCATGTTTTGGCGGGCGACGACAGCGTGAGCACAGCGCCCTCGCGACGCTTTCCGAGCAGAGAGAGCGCGCCGAGCAAGGAAGCCGCAGACACCGCGATCAACACCAGAAACACCTCGGCGCTATAGTCCCGGCCCCACGGGAAGAACGTCGGGATGGCACCAAGGATCAGGGCCAGAGACGGGATACCGAAGGCCGTTGCCGGCCTGCCGGGAAGGAGCTGACTCGCGGCGACCAGCGTCACCGGCATCGTCATCTGGAAGAGCACGAGCCCTGCAAGCGTGAGTGGCGTGCTACCGCCATTGAAGGCAATGAGTGGCGCCGAAAGTATCAGCGCGCCAACGCCAGTCACGGTCCACCCGAGCCGATCGGCGAACAAGCCGCCTGTCGACTTGCCGGCGAAAGCAGCGAGCGGGATCCCGATGAGCAGCGCCAAGGTCCCCTTCTCACACTCGTGCGGGGCACCAAAGCCGACATACGAACGGATCATCACGGAGAGAAAGATCAGCGAGAGCGCGAACCATACAAGCCCCGGCGATAGGCGCGATGCTTCGGTCTCGTCATTGTCCGGAGTCGAGGTTGCGACAAAGTCGACGAGTGGTAGTGCCAGAAGCACCAAGGCGATGAGCGGCCAAGTCGGGCCAATTCCGGTTTTCCCCATCCAGCTACCAATCCCGAGCCCCAGTGCACCGGGGGCAACAAAGAGCCCTGCGGGCGTGGCGTGCGCGCCGGAGAAACGCAGCACGGATGCCCCAGCACCCAGGTGAAAGAGTGCGTTGCCGATTCCGGCAGCGAGCATCGTGACGAGCGAAGAGTGCGGCGCAAAGAAAAGGGCGAGCGCCGAGAGCATCAAACCGAACGCCGCCGATGCGCGCGCGAACCCGAATCGATCGACGAGCATTCCAAGTGGTGCCTGCGCTGCAAAGGCCAGCAAGTCATACCCGAACACCACGGCGAAGGAGCCAAGGACATGCGCTGCGGCTGAACCGCCGGTGCGGAAGATCGCCGTGACGCAAGCGGCATCCACGAGCAGGTGCGCGAAGCCGAGTGCTGCGGCACGTGCCAAAGGCGATTGCCATGATGCTGCCATGCATTTCACCGGCGGTTCCAGCGGCGTTTTCCGAGGACGAAGAGAAGAGAGAGTGAGCCCGCGAAAGCGAGCGCGAGCCCTTCTCGGCTCGTGCGCGCGGAACTACAGCCGCTGCCGCCGTTTGGGGTAGTCGGGTTGCTACCACCGCCTGACGGAGTCGGGTTGCTGCCGCTATCTGAAGAAGTTGGGTTGCTGCCACCGTCCGAATTGCCCTTGGCGAGACACACAACACATGCATGCGTTGAGCCGGCGTACTTTGAGCCGGCAGAAACCGTGCAGGTTGCATTCTGGCAGGTGCCCTTCTCACCTGACGGTTGGGTGCACTCCCCACCCGTCGCGATGTTTAGGCAAGCCCCCTCGTCCGGTGAAATTGGAATGACATCGGCATGAGCCGTGAATGGAAGGAAGCAAGCGGACAAAACGAGTGCGCTGAGCAAGGCTCTCATGCGGGCTCTCCTTTCGGCAAAGTCAAATTCATCATGACGCCGTCAAACAGGCTATCGATATTTTCGAGTGTCGTTATATCGAAAGATGATTTGAATGTCGCTTCGTTGGCGGTCATCCGCCAGCACGAGCTGTGCCGTTTGCGTTTCGCGGTTCATCCCTTCAAGACGGCAATAGGCTCGAGGCGGAGTCGGCGTTGAACGAGATCCTGCTGATCCTCCAAGATCTCGCCGATATCGCGATACGCGGCCGGCGCTTCCTCCACCAAGTGCCGAGCGCGCCCGCGAGGATAAACGACGCGACGCATGGCATGGTCGAACGCATCGGGTCGAATCGTCGATGCACGTAGACGTCGCGTCCAAACCAGCGTTCGCGCGCGACGAAGTTGTGGTGGATGTCAACGCGCTCATCCGCGGTCACGGCGATGAAGTCACCGAGCACCTCCATCGCGCGTGTTGCAAGTGAGTTGCGATTGGCGCGCGCGAAGTCGAGAGCCCATCGCACGTCGCTCAAGTACGCGGCTCCAGCTTCGGTCTCGACATCGAGACCACCGAGAGCATCGTCTGCTGAAGCGGCGCGCGCGTGATGTGCCGCAACCGCCGCACCGAGGCCTCGAGAGCCCGAGTGAACCAGCAACCAGAGATCTCCTTCCGGATCGCGATCGAGCTCGAGGAAGTGATTGCCTCCGCCGAGTGTTCCGATGTGCCGCGGTGCGAGCATCTCTCGCGTGTGCTCGAGCGATCGAGTGGATAGCGGGGACGCAAAGATTCGGTCAGGCACGCTTACTCCGCGCCCGCGATGGATCGCATCGCCCGTGGGGATCGCGCGTCCGAGCGCCGTTAGGATCTGTTCGAGAATTCGACGCTCGAGAGACGTTGCGCTCTCGCCGATACGAAGCGCAGACATCCCACAGCCAAGATCTCCTCCGAGTGCGCGCGGCACAACGGTTCGCTCGGTCGCGAACACGGTACCCACGGCGACGCCTTCAGCGACGTGCGCGTCGGCCATCGCGGCGACGAACTCGACGACGTAGTTGCGACTCGCGATCTGTTGGAGTTGACGGACAGTATCGGGTGCGATCGTCCGCGACCAGATCCGAATCGGAACACGCTATCCTCGATCGGGTTCGAAGATTACTCGATACATGGCGCCCCTCCGTCATTGGGAGGAGCCACACCGTCGAAGACGAAGCGCAGATCCGGCACACGCTTCATCTCGACGGCGTCGGCGAGTCGGGCGCGCAAGAACGGTGTGGCGCGAAGAAGGGCGCGCTCGACGGTGCCTCGTGACACGTTTCCTGACGCTACTGAGAAATGGATGCGCGCATGGCGGTAGTCGACCGACAACACGACGGTCGTGATTCGCACGTCCGCGAGTGCCGGATCGAACACGTCATCGCGCAAAAGCGCACGCAATTCATCGAGGATAAGACTTTGAACACGTTGGTGCCGGTGACCGGCACCTTCTTCTTCTCGTCGCATGACAAACAGCTCCAATTTGCGGCCAAGGATGCCGCGCATAAAACTCACGCTCCGCTATCCGCGGGTTGCGTGACCAAGCCGTTCGACGACGATGGTCAAGGACCGCTAACTGCGGGGAGCGGAGAGACTTACGAAACCGTCTTGTGCAATGGGCTTCATGGTTCACCTCCTGTCGCGAGATCCGCGACGCGGGCGAATCTGACCGTGACCGCGATGCTTGTCAAGACGCTCACGTATTGATAATGATATTCACATGCAACAAATGAGGCGTACGATCGTTGCCGTCACTGCCGTGATGGTCGGGCGGCCTTCACCGGCGCAGGCGGCGGACAAATTCGAAATCCAAGTCTACCAAGGAGAGCACAATCGACCGTGGCAACCGGGTCTCGAACTGCACACGAACTACACGATCGTCGGGCACAAACAGCCCGCATACGAAGGAGAAACCCCACCCCATCGAGCACTCCGCATGACGCTGGAGCCCTCGCTTGGAATCACGGAGTGGCTCGAGATCGGCGGATATCTTCAAGGCATGATCTCGCCCTATGGCGGCACGCAATTCGGTGGTTGGAAGCTCCGCGCGAAATTTGTTGTGCCCGAACGCGCAGAATTGCCCGTCGTACTTGGCCTCAACGTTGAAGTTGGGCGCGTGCCACTCCGCGTGGAAGAAGATGGTTGGGCAAATGAGTTTCGACCCATCCTTGGCAAGAGATTCGGACGCGTTGGCGTGACGCTCAACCCCCTATTCGGTTTTGCTTTGACAGGCTCCGAAGCGTTCAAGCCAGTCTTCGAGCCGGCAGGCAAGGTGAAGGTCATCACCGATCTCGGTTTCGCGCTCGGCGCCGAGTACTACACGAGCCTCGGCCGGTTCGATCAAGGTTTTCTTCCGCTTTCCAAGCAGGAGCACCTCGCGTTCGTCGCTTTCGATCTCGAGCCTCCTCCGAAAGAAAAGAAAGACGACGATGAATCCGAATGGGAGCTCAACGCAGGGATTGGACGTTCATTGACCGATGCCACCCCTCAGGCATGGGTTGGCAAGATCATCCTCGGTCACTCCTTTTGAATCACGAACGAGTCGCTTCATAGAGCGCGATACCGCTCGTCACAGCAACGTTTAGGGAATCGAGCGTGGGCTGCATGTCAATCCGTACGCGCTGCGCGCGCCGCAAGATGGTCTCGGGCAACCCCTCACCTTCCGTGCCGAGAAGGAGCGCTCGCTTTGCCACGGGTGCAAGGCTACGGAGTTCGCGCTCGCCACGCGGACTGAGAGCAATGGGCTCCCACCCGTGGTCCTCGAGTATGTCGAGCATGACTTCTGCCGACGCGCACCGCGCGAATGGCACCATGAGCGCACCGCCAACAGACACACGAATACTCTTTCGGTAAAGCGGATCGCAGCAAAGGTTATCCAGCAAAATAGCTTGCACGCCGAATGCCGCCGCGTTGCGGAAGATGCTGCCTACGTTGTCGTGATTCGCGAGCCCCACGAGACCGATGACGATCTTTCGACTCTTAGAGCGAGTTCGACAGCCTGCTGCGCGAAATCGATTCGTCGGTTGGGCGCTGCGGTGCCTGCGCACGTACGACAAGTACGCTTGCGCGGGCTCCTCGCGCTCCGCCCTAGCCTCGATTCGCTCGCGACGGCTGTTGAACTCGCTCTTATCCTTGCCTGTTGCAAGCAGATCGCTCGGATCCGTCGCGGGGCCGCGCACACCAAGCCCAAGGACGCCTCGGTGGATGGGGAAGCCCACGATGCCATCTAAGACCCCCTGCGGAGCAACATAAACAGACACGGATTCCGGCAGCGCGTCAATGACATCCCGCAACGTTTCGATACGTCGCGTCTCGATAAGCAGTGAGCGCACCGTGAAGGGACTGCGCATCACGAGCACGCGCACAACGACTTCACCTTCGGCGATAAAGAGTCCTTCGCCGTCGCCATTGCCACGAAGAAGATCGCGCTCACGCACTCCGACGTACGGGTACAAAAACGGCGTCGCGTTTGCGGCGTCAACGGAAGAAATCGTAACGAGACGGGCGGCCAAGAAGCACACAAATAACACGATCCCAGCGAGACTCCGATCGCGAAGCGCGACCATCGACCGGCTGCGGGCTCGGCCGTCTCTGCAGAAATCGTGTCATTGAATTATCCGGCTAGCTAGGAGCTTGCCGCGGCACGCGCGGTATTGGACGATGACGTTCTCTATGAGCCGCTCGAGGCTGCTTTTTCGCGACGGAGGCGAGCCACGCCTATTTTTGCCTACACTGATTGTGCTCCTCATCACGATCGCCGCGGGCTTTGCGTGCGTGGCTGTGATGAGGCGTCCGGAGACCGCCGAGGCTACTGCACAGGCTCTTTTGCACGCCGGCGCATTCGACAAGGCCGAAGCTGGCTATGCCGATCTCGTGCGCAAAGAACCCTCCGTGCCTCTCGTTATCGCGTTGATCGAGACGCATGCAATAGGGGTCGATGCAACGAACGCCCAGGCCCCGTTCGATGAGAAGGGGATGCCTGTGGAGGTCCGGCAGGACGCGAAAATGATGAGCGAAGAAGAGCTCGACGCCATCATCGCAAACACGCCGCCGGACATTGCGATCGTCGCGCATTACTGGCTCGGCGTCGTTCGCCACGCCGTCACGGACGACGCGCGCGCCGAGATCGTGCGCGGCGCTGCGCGCGAGCCGCCAGTGCCATGGCATAATCATTTGCTTGCTCGCGAAGCCGAAGAGCGCGCCGATGTCGAGAGCGCAGCCGAACACTATTTCCGCGAAGGACTTGCGTTCGACGAACGCAAGCACGACGTCAACCACGCACTGTCACTCTTGTTGAAGCTCGAAGCATGGGACAGAGTTCGTGACTCTATCCTCGATCCGAAGGTAGCGAAGATCGTAAGTCCTCTGATTCGCTATCGCATCGCCGTGCATGATCACGACTGGCTGTCTGCTGTGCGATGGCTCGCCATGGAAAGCCTCCCGCCGCTGATTCCCAGCCCGCTGATACTCACCAGCATCACCGCACTCGCATGGATATTTTTCTGTCTCCGCCTTGGCAAAGTGGGAGAGCGCCCGGCGCTCAAACTTGCACTCTACCTCGTTGCTTTTGCACTTGGGGTGCTGAGCGTCGTGCCCACGCTCGCTCTCATTGGCATTGAGGAAGCCACGCTGCGGATCGTCGAGACCGGGGATCCCGCGCGCGATATTCTCTTTTACGTTTTTGGCGTTGGTCTTCGCGAAGAAGCCTCGAAACTTGCTCTGTTCTTGCCATTGCTCTTCGTCGTTCGCCGTTACGGCGGCAAGCTCGACGTGCTCGTCACGGGTGCGCTCGTGGGTTTGGGTTTCGCTGCCACCGAGAACCTCGGCTACCTCGCAAGCGGCAATCTGCACACGGGACTTGGTCGATTCCTCACCGCCAACTTTCTCCATATGGCAATGACCGGAATCCTCGCAACGGCGCTGGACGATTTCGTCGCCGATCGCGAACGCTTCGCATCCGACTTCTCACGCACAACGTTGATGGTCGTAGGACTCCACGGTGCCTACGACTTTCTCCTCGCGCACGAAGAGTTCGGCGGCACGTACATGGCCATGGTAGTCTTCGTCTTCTTGACGAAGCTTTTTTTGAATGCCGTTGATCACGCACGGCGACACGTCGACCGCGGGATTTCCATCTTGCATGCGTTTCTCTTCGCCGTCGCCGTCGTGACTGGTGTGACCTTCGTCTTTGCAACGGTCGCCGTTGGTCCCACGAACGCTGCCATAGCAATGACCGAAGGCCTGCTCGGCGTCGCCATCATCGTCTTCGTCTTCGTTCGCACTCTGCGTACAATGTAGGAGAATCAACGCGCGTCCCATCGCGCGGAAAAGAAATGGTAACGTCCTTATTTATGTCCGGAGCAAATCATCGAGGCAAGGTTGCAGGCATCGCGTTCGCAATGGCAACGGGGACAATCCTCGTCGTTGCGTCGTGTGGCGGTTCGTCGAACGCGTCGAGCTCGAATGGAGGGGCCACGGGCGGAACTTCCGGCATCCAGCTCGGCGACGATCACACCGGTATTTTCAATGATGGTCCGGTCGATTGGGCAGAAACGGAATGGCATAACGGGTGTGCCGGTGACGACGGCTACCCCCAGGAGATTCAGAATATCGACGGCAACTTCCTTGGCGGCGTGAGCAACGAAGTCGGCGCCGAGCTGTTTTGCGATGCGTGCGTCGAAATCGCGGCTGCCAATGGAAAGAAATTGATCGTGCGCGTCATCACGTATGGTGTCGTGAACCAGCCAGGCGATATGGATCTCAGCCCGGAAGCCTACAATGCCCTGCGCACGAGCGACGACGAGGCCGCACGCGAGATGACCTGGCACCTCGTCACGTGCGCGGACACCAATCCGATTTATTTCCAGTTCCAAGTCGGGTCGAATACCGGCTGGTCGCGCTTCTGGGTTCGAAACCCGCGCGCGGCGATCGCGAAGGTTGAGGTACAAAGCCACAATCACTCCTCGTTCACCGCACTCACACGTGAATCAGACGGTGCCTTCGTGGACTACAGTGGCTTCGGCAATGGGGCATTCATGCTGCGCATAACAGGGGTTGACGGCAGTACGCTCGATCAATCTTTCAATAGCTACCCTTCCGGCCAACTGATCAAAGGCTCCACCAACCTGCAATGAAATGCGAGCGGTGAAATGCGTTCAGGGAGTTCCGCTGCGACATCAGAGTTCTGCAACGCTCGCGCGTAGGGGATTCTCAATCACTTGCGCTGCACGTGGCTTGGCGACCGTTGACGTTTGAGCACGTGGCGGCCGATCCGCAAATGGATTGACATGCACATGTGACATCACCCCCGCAGCTCTCCGGGATATCGCGGCAGCCCTGCAAAACCGGTGTGCAGTTCGGGTTGAGGCAGCCCGGTACGCCGCTCACGCCGCACACGGTCGGTGTCCACCCGGTGGGGCAGGTCGAGGCTTGCACGCAGGCATCATTCGTGGAGCACTCACGATAAAGACATATCTGCGTCGAGGTGCAGGTGCTCGGCCCGCACACGCCCGAATCCGGATCGTCCGTCGAGGCATCATCCGCGCACGCAGCCACGAGACCAGAGCTCGTGACGAGAGCACCTGTGACAAGAACAGTTGTTATCGCAGAGAAACCAAGACCCGTAGCGAGCAACGCCAACATCTGCAGCGGTTTGCGCATGAGGGCCTTTCTACCGCGATCGCCCGCAGTCGTCATACGTCTTGTACGGGGCCGCCAAATGCCCCAGCAAAGCGCGCAACCCACAACGCGAACAGGAGGAGCGCGACGACGACGAGAATCATGCGTGTAAAGCGCATACGCATGGAGGTTCCCCACGCGCCCGACCGCAGGTAACCCGCGATCTCGATGCCGGCGAATATCACGGCGACGGACAAAACGAGCCACACGAGCGGATGCATGACTGTCGCCGCGGTGAAATCACCGCGCAGCAAAAGGCGGGTCGCACGCGTGAGACCACACGTTGGGCATGGCAGCCCCGTTGCGAGGTGCAACGGGCACGGCCAACCAACGAACAAGATGAAGGCGGCAAGCGCACCAATCGCCAAGAGCATGTTTCCCAGCCTGCTGCGCGCCGCGATGCCAGCATCGACGGCGCCTTCGGCGCTGTCGGCCCCGCCTGCGGCGGGGACCTCAGGGGGCCCTGCGGTGCCTGCGCACGTACGACGAGTACGCTTTCGCGGGCTCCTCGGGCCCGCCTTGGCCTCACGTCGCTCGCGACGGCTGGTAAACATGCTCTAATGGCGCGACCGCGTCCTTACCCTGCCTCGGCACTACTGCTCTTTTCGGAGCGGACGACCCTGGCTGTCGGTGAACTTGCCTAGAAGCAACATGATGAAATCGTACAGCGCCCAGAGGCCGCAACCACCCAATGTAAGGAGCTGGATGACTCCATACAGGGTGTACCCCGTGTAGAAGCGGTGAACACCGAGACCGCCGAAGAAGAAGCAGAGCAGCACCGTCACCATCCATGACTTGTCGCTCTGCCCCATCATTGCACCCGGCGGCGGCCCGCCCATCATCATGGGGGCACCTCCGTACGGTTGCATGGGTCCGCCCGGGTACGGTGGTGAGTATGGCTGCGCACCCATGCCTTGGTTGAATTGGCCTTGGTTGGGTTGGCCCTGGTTGAATTGGTTGCCGAAATCGCTGAGGGCCTGACCCATCTGGTTGAAGCCCTGATTGATTTGACCCGCGAAATCCTGCGGAGGCGCACCATAAGGCGGTTGCCCTGCCATAGGACCTGCCATGGGGGGAGCAGGCGTGGGAGGATATGGAGGGGGAGGCGCACCCCATCCTGCCGGATCTTGTGGCGGGGGCGGTGGCACGGGAGGAGGACCGTAGGGATTGTCCAATGGCGGGGGGGCACCCCATCCTGGTGGCTCTTGCGGAGGACCCTGCGGTGGTTGCGGTTGTGGAGGCGGCGCGCCGTACGAGCTGTCGGCCACTGCAACGGGTGGTGGAGGCACACCAGGCATGGTCTCGACCGGAGGTGCACCAAAGGCTGGCGCGGGGGCTGCACCAAAGGCTGGCGCAGGAGCTGGGGAAAAGGCTGGCGCGGGGGCTGCACCAAAGGCCGGCGCAGGGGCTGGAGAAAAGGCTGGCGCGGGAGATGGAGAAGGAGATGGAGCGACAGCAAACGGGGGCACCTCGACCGCCACCGTGGCACCGAGTGGGTTCAGGGGCTCATCCGCTCCTGTTCCAGGAGGAGGCGATCCGCCGTAGTTCGGCATCACCTGCGGGGCAACCCCCACGATGGTTCCTTTGATTCGGCGTGACGGCGGAGGCGCTGCACCCGTGGCACCCGTGGCAGACGGACCAGAGCCCGCCGGGCCACCGACGACCGGTGCTGCCGGCGGCGCAGGTGGCAGCGCGTCCGCCACGAACGGCGGCGGCGGCGGAACGGGAGGCGATTGGTTCATCGCCGGGTTACCGGCGAGCGGCGCCGGCGGCGCGCCCGCCGCGAACGACGGACCACCTTGCGGCGGCGGAACGGCTTGCGGTGAAACGGGCGACGACTGATTCACCATCAGCATCGTGCCTTTGAACGATTTCCCGGGCGGCGGCCCCTTTATCGGGAGCGCGAAGTGGCACTTGAGACACGACGTTACCGTTTCCGGATTTTGGGCTCCACATTGCGGACAGAACACGAAAAAACCTCCCGCCACCGACCAAGTGACGCAACGAAGCGATGAGTCGGCATGGAGCATAGCGGCACCAGAGCGCAATCGGGAAGAGGAGAAGAGGAAGGAAAGATCCGCGGCGAAGCAGAAGAACGTCCGTGCTCTTCGACGAGCTCCCAACGTGAACGGCTCATGCGCCGTTCGTCCCTCCTTGACATACGCCACACCTTCGCTTTAGCGTGCGCGCGAAAACCCCGATTTTCCCGGCTGTTTTCCCTCTGCCCATGCCCTTCGCACTAAACCCCGAACGAGACCGTGAGCTCGACGAAATTCTCACGCGGTACCCAACGAAAATGGCCGCATGCATCCCGGCGCTTCATCTCTGCCAGGATCAAAACGGCTGGATCAGCGATGAGGTCATCGCTTGGGTTTCCGGTAGGCTCGACCTTCCGCCTGCCCACGTGAAAGGCGTCGTGACGTTCTACACGCTCTTCAATCAAGAGCCTGTCGGCAAACATCAGGTCTGGGTGTGTCGCACGTTGCCGTGTGCGCTTCGTGGCGCCGGCGACGTGCTCGGACATTGCCAGAAACGTCTCGGCATCAAGGAAGGAGAAACGACCGCCGACGGCAAGATCACGCTGCGCACGGCCGAGTGCCTAGCAAGCTGCGGAACCGCGCCAATGATGCAAGTCGACAAAGAATATCACGAGAACTTGACCCTCGAAGAGGTCGACAAGATTCTCGACAAGCTCCGGCAGGGCTGAGAGCGAGCCGAAATGCTGAAGCGAACGAACTACCTTACCAAGGTCTACGGGATGCCGAACGGTTGGCAGCTCCCGACGTACGAACGCGAATCACGCGGATACGAGACTGCGCGGCGCGTGCTCACGACGATGACGTCCGAGCAGGTCGTCGCTGAAGCGAAGAAGGCAAACATTCGCGGACGCGGCGGCGCGGGCTTTCCCATGGGCATCAAGTGGAGCTTCATGCGGCCACACCCAACGAAGCCCGCTTATCTCGTCGTCAACGCGGACGAAGGCGAACCGGGAACGCACAAAGACCGCACGCTGATGGAGCAAAATCCGCACGCCATCGTCGAGGGCTGCATCATCGGCTGCTACGCGATTGGCTCGCACACCGCGTACATCTTCGTGCGCGACGAGCTGCATCTGTCGAAGGCGCGGCTCTGGGGTGCAATCAAAGAGGCAAAGGCGAAAGGGTACCTTGGCCCGCGCCCCTTCGGCAAAAATTACGCGGTCGATGTCGTCGTGCACACCGGCGCCGGCGCGTACATCTGTGGAGAGGAAACCTCGCTCCTCAACTCGCTCGAAGGTCGTCGCGGCGAGCCTCGCCTCAAGCCTCCGTTCCCTGCGCAAGCCGGTGCATTTGGATGCCCAACGACGGTGAACAACCTCGAGACGATCGCCGCGGTGCCAACGGCATTCATGCTTGGCTGTGAGGAGTTCAGCAAGCTCTCGGCCATTCACCATCTGAACGACGGCGGCGTACGCCTCTTCGGCGTCAACGGGCACGTGAAGAAACCGGGCGTCTTCGAGTGCGCCGTGGGTCTCACGCTCCGCGAGCTGATTTACGATCTCGGCGGCGGCATCAAAGACGACAAAGAACTTTTCGCCATCATTCCGGGCGGATCATCGACGCCCGTGCTGCGCGCCGAGGACGTCGTTCACGCACCGGACGAAAAATCACCGCTGCATTCATGGCACGGCAAAAGCGTCCTCGACGTGCCGCTCGGCGTCGACACGTTCCGCGGCATTGGCACCATGCTCGGTACGTGCTGCGCAACGGTCATGGCCGAAGGCACGGATCCCGTCTTGGCTTTTCATAATTTGATGCGGTTTTATCGTCATGAGTCTTGCGGTCAATGCACGCCCTGCCGCGAAGGTTCGGCCTGGCTCTTTCGCATTGCCGAAAAGCTCGTTGAAGGCACCTGTTCGATGGACGAACTGAACCAGCTCCATGATGTTGCGAACAACATCATGGGCAACACGATCTGCGCGTTCGGTGAGGGCACCGCAATGCCAGCTCTCGGATTCCTCAAGAAGTTTCGCAAAGAGTTCGAGGCCTACGTCAAAGGCGAGCGACACGGCAAAGACGCGCGCCTAACCACTGGGCCCCTTTCCTGATCTGACGGCGAAGGAGAAGCCGTGAACCCGACCGACCTTGCACTTGGGCAGGCCTATTTCTGGATTTGCGCTGTTGTCGCGCTCGCGGGCGCCTTCATCACGGTGTTCGCGAGGAACCCGATCCGCGGAGCGATGGGCTTGCTCGCGATGGTTCTCTCCGTCGCCGGCCTGTTCCTCGCGCTGAACGCGCAGTTCCTCGCCGCCATCCAGGTCATCGTTTATGCAGGCGCCATCGTCGTTCTCTTCATCTTCGTCATCATGCTCCTTGGGCCGAGTGCCACGGCGCCGCGCGATGCGCGCGGACGTGTCCCGCGCACCATCGGTGCCGTTCTCTTCGTCGCCCTCGGCCTCACGGCGATGGCGCTGGTCATTCGCACGGCGCCTCCCCTGCCCGCTTCACCGAAGGCACGTCTGCTCGCCGACGTTCCGGCGGACTTCGGCAGCATCGAGAAATTCGGATCCGTTCTCTTTGGTCCAGCGCTCGTGCCGTTCGAGCTCTCGAGCGCCCTCATCATGGTGGCGATCATCGGCGCCGTTGCCGTCGCGCGCGGCCGCACGCGCAAAGAGAAAGAGTTCGCTCGGCATGAAGCGGAAAAAACCGCGGACGATCACGAGAAGATCGCTCTCGGCACTGCCGCGCACAGCCCGGAGGTTCACCCGTGATCCCCGTCGAATACTACGTCACGCTGAGCGCACTGCTCTTCACCATTGGCGGAGCAGGCTTCCTCTTTCGGCGCAACGTATTGGTTGCGCTGATGAGCATCGAAATCATGTTGAACGCGGTCAACCTCGCGCTCGTCGCGTTCAATCGCACCCTGCAAAACGCACAGACCGGTCAACTCTTCGCCTTCTTCCTCATCGCCGCCGAGGCCGCCGAAGTCGCTGTCGGTCTCGCCATCGTTCTCTCGCTCTACCGCATTCGAAACACCGTGCGCTCGGACGAAGCGAACCTCCTCAAGAACTGAACCGCCATGAAGGCCCTGTTCTCCCTGTTTCCCCAAAACGACTTCTCGCTGATCGCGGTCGTCCTTCTGATGCCCCTTCTGGGTGCATTCGTGAACGGCGTCTTCGGCAAGCGTCTCGGCAAGTCCGCCGTTCGCCTCATGGCGCTCGCGGCGGTCGGTACGAGCTTCGTCGCGGCCGTCCTCGCGTTCGGCGCGCTGCACGCCGCGGTCGACGCGACGCGCACGACGGTGATGGTGGACGGTCACGCAGTGACGCACCACGAACACGTCAAGCTCTTTTGGACCGCGTGGGAGTGGATGCGCACTTCGCGCGTCGTCTCCACGGCCGCGGGAGCGAAAGACATCGGCGTGCCGATCGACATTCGTTTCAGCATCGACGCGCTCTCCGGCGTCATGATGCTCGTCGTCACGGGCATCGGCTTCCTCATCCACGTCTATTCGACTTCGTACATGGCCGAGGACAAGGCGTATTGGCGCTTCTTCTGTTACCTGAATCTCTTCATCTTCTCGATGCTCGTCCTCATCCTTGGGGACAACCTCGCCGTGCTCTTCATCGGCTGGGAAGGCGTCGGCCTGTGCAGCTACCTGCTCATTGGCTTCTGGTACGAGAAGATGCCGAACGCGGCGGCCGGCAAGAAAGCGTTCATCGCGAACCGCATCGGCGACTTCGGTCTGCTCGTCGCCATGTTCTTGCTTGTACAATACACGGGGGCGCTCGACTGGACGGGCATCCAGAACGGTGCGCGTGATCTGCTCACGCCGTCCCCGGGCGCGCAGGTGCACCTCTGGCCCATTGGCGCCGGGCAGTTCCAAGACGTTTTCTTGGGTCCCATCAAGATCCCGCTGCACTTCCTGCAACCTTCCGCGCCGCTCACCATCACCGCCGCAACGGCCGTAGGTCTCGCGCTCTTTCTTGGCTGCACAGGCAAGAGCGCGCAGATCCCGCTCTACGTCTGGCTCCCGGACGCCATGGCAGGCCCAACGCCGGTGAGCGCGCTCATCCACGCGGCCACCATGGTCACGGCAGGCATTTACCTCGTGTGCCGCCTGTCGTTCGTGTTCGTGCTGTCGCCGTTCGTCATGACGGTCGTGGCGTTCACGGGTGTGCTCACCGCGCTCTTCGCGGCCACGATCGCGCTCGTGCAGAACGACATCAAGAAGGTGCTTGCATATTCCACGGTAAGCCAGCTCGGCTTCATGTTCCTCGGCGTAGGCGTCGGGGCATTTACGGCCGGCTTCTTCCACGTCTTCACGCACGCGTTCTTCAAAGCGTGCTTGTTCCTCGGAGCCGGCAGTGTCATCCACGCGATGCACGCACGCATCCACGACGACACCAAATCCCAAGACATGCGCAACATGGGCGGCCTGCGAAAGCACATGCCGCTCACGTACTGGACGTTCGCCGCCTCCACGGCCGCCATCATCGGTTTCCCGCTGACGAGCGGTTGGTTCTCGAAGGATGAAATCATCTCGAGCGCGCTCGTCAACAAGTCCGTCAGCCCGTACGCCGCCGAGCTCGCCAAGCTGAAAATCACCGTATGGACGGCGCCTGCGTGGGTGCCCACGGCGCTCTGGATCATCGGCGTCCTCGCCGCGACACTCACTGCATTTTACATGTGTCGCTGCGTGCTGCTCACGTTCTGGGGTGACTTCCGTGGCTGGACCATCGGTCGTCGTTCAGAGCCAACGATCACGGACAAGCAGCCGGCACTCGAAGCCCACGAGAGCGAAGACGATCCTCACGGCGACGAGGATCATCATCACGAGGAAGATCTCACGCAGCCGGGTCCTGCGCCGCACGAGTCTCCGCGGCCCATGACCATCCCGCTGATCATCCTTGGCACGGCAGCCGTCTTCGCGGGACTCTTCCTCAACCCGGCAGCCATCAAGCTGTTCATCCATGACTGGGACTTCCTCCCGATGGATCACTGGCTCGATCCGGTGTTCCACGAAGCATCGCAAGGAGTCGTGTCCGTTGCGGCGGATGAATCGGGCAAGCACCATCTCGAGTGGCTCTCGCTCGTGATGGCGCTCGTCGCGTTCGCGGTCGGCACGGGCATCGCGTACTGGATGTACGTGCTCAAGCAGGGCAAGCCTGCGAGCGCGCTCGCCGCAAAGTCGCCGGCGCTCTATGGACTCGTGCTCGACAAGTGGCGCATCGACGAAGTTTACGACGCAACGGTGGTTGCGGGTGTCGACGCCCTTGCGGACACGGCCGTGTCCGCTGATCAGAGCGTCATCGACTTCGTTCTTGCGCGTCTCACGTCGATCCTCGTCTCGGCTTTCGGCATCATCTTGCGCCTCTTGCAGAACGGCGTCGTGCACGTGTACGCGGCGATCATGGTCATAGGCATGACGGCGCTCGGATGGTTTTTCATCCAGCCGCATGCCGACGTGAGCGTCATCGAAAACAGCAACGGCGACTACGTGCTCTCGGCCTCACCCGGTCTTGGTTACAGCTTCAAGTGGTATCCGGAAGCGCAGGGCGAGCCGCAGCAGAAAACCTTCACGGCCACCGACTCGCTCGAGCTGCATCTCGACGAGGGCAAGTCGCAGACCGTCAAGCTCGAAGTCCGGAACGCGTTCGGTCTCACGGCAACGAAAGAGAAGCCCGTGTCACGTCCGAAGGTCGAAAAGCCTCAGCAAATTCAGCTTGGGGAGCGGTGAGCGAAATGAAGACGTCTGATCCCACCGCCTCGCCAACCGATTCGTTCGATACGGCGCCCGCGCGTCCTCTGTGGATTGTGCGCGCCTTCTTCTTCCTCGCCCTCACGATCATCGTCGTTGCGCTCACGCAGCTCCTCGGCCGTTCGGGCGCAAGCGAGAACGTCGGCGCGTTCAGCGCATCGAATGCCATGATCGGCGCGATTGTCCCTGCTGGCATCGCCGCCGTCGTCGCGGCACTCATCCCGAGCCGCCAGGGCTGGCGCGTCCGCCTCCCGCTCGCACTCATCGCGGCGATCTTCGCGATTTTCGTCTCGCGCCTGTGGCCCGGAACAGAAGCAGCAGCCGTAACGACCGGCGCTCCGGCCGAGCCGCCCACGCTGCTCTCGTGGCTCATCGGGCTGCCTCTCGGGGGCGCCGTGGCAATCCTCTTCTTGCCGCGTCAGTCGCCGCGATTTCTCAAGGCAACGACGTTCATCATCATGATCGTCACGCTCTTCGCGAGCATTCCTCTGCTTCGCGTGGACATGGGGCGCACCTACCACTTCAACCAAGACGTGATGTGGATCGAGCGCTTCGGAATCCATTATCACGTCGCGCTCGACGGCATCTCGCTCTGGCTCGTCGTCTTGACGGTGTTCATCACGCCCATCGCGGCGTACGTGTCGTTCGGATCCATCGACAAGCGCATCAAGGACTGGTGCTTTTCGCTCCTCGTGCTCGAAGCCGCGATGATCGGCTCGTTCGTGGCTCTCGATCTGTTCCTCTTCTACGTCTTCTGGGAGCTCATGCTCATCCCGATGTACGTGATGATCGGAGTCTGGGGCGGCGCCAATCGCATCAAGAGCGCGCTCAAATTCTTCCTCTTCACGATGACCGGCAGCATGCTGATGCTCGCCGCCATTTTGTATGTAGCATACACATATGGGAAAGTGACGGGCGGCAACACCTCGTTCGACTACTTCGAAGTGGGCCGCATCGCCTTCCCCATGCACGTGCAGAGGTGGCTCTATTGGGGCTTTGCGATCTCGTTCTTCGTCAAAGTCCCCATGTTCCCGGTGCACACGTGGCTGCCGGATGCGCACACGGAAGCTCCAACGGCCGGTTCCATCATCCTTGCTGCCGTCATGCTGAAGATGGGCACGTACGGCTATCTGCGTTTCTGCATGGGATTGTTTCCGGAGGCTGCTTCGCAGTACGCCGCCACGCTCGCAGGCGTCGCGGTGCTCGGCGGCATTCTGTACGGCGCGCTCTGCGCCTGGCGTCAAGACGACGTCAAACGCCTCGTTGCCTATTCGTCGGTCGCGCACCTCGGCTACGTCATGCTCGGCCTGTTCGCAGCAACGCCGTCCAGCATCGAGGGCTCCGTCTTGCAGATGGTCAACCACGGCGTCACCACGGGCGCGCTCTTCCTTCTCGTCGGCGTCATTTACGATCGCCGGCACACCCGTCAGCTCGATGAGTTCGGTGGCCTCGCCAAGGCCATGCCCGTCTACGCAGCTCTCTTCGTCATCGCATCGCTCGCGAGCGTGGGTCTACCCGGTACGAACGGCTTCGTTGGCGAGTTCTTGATCATCGTGGGGACGTTCGCGTCGAACAAGCTCGGTCACGTCAACGGCATCCAAGCCGTGGGCGCAGCTCTTGGCGTCATCCTCGCTGCACTCTACATGTTGACGGCGATCCAAAAGATGTTCTTCGGGCCGGTCACGCGTTCGGAGAACAAGCATATCGCCGACATCCGCCCGCGCGAGATCCTCGCGGTTGCGCCGCTGATGATCGCCATCTTCGTCATCGGTTTCGCTCCGAACCTCTTGCTCGGCCAGATGCGCGACGCCGTTTCACGCGTCATCGACGACATGAATGCGCGCGTCGAAACGAGCCCGCCCCCTCATTATTACGCGGGTCCGATTAAGCTTCTCCCCCGCTCCGCGGAGGCGCCGAAGTCTATCGCGGATGCTCTCGCGAACCCCACGGCAACCGCCGTCACCACGCCCAGCCCCTAAAGGCAATCGATATGGCGCTCGCGTTCGTTCTGTCTCCTCTGCTCGTCGTCGTTGTCGGCGCGCTCCTCCTCATGCTCGCTGAAGCTTTCACGAAGAAGCGCAGCGCAACGTCGTCGGGGGTCGCGCTCGGCGCAACCATGGTCTTTGCGACGGGTTTCGCGTTCTCCATCGGCGCCTGGCTCGCAGGCGTCGAAGACGTCCCCGGTGCGGACGCACTCGCTCCGTGGATCATCGTCGATCGATTCACGCTCTTCTTCGACGGCATCCTTTGCCTTGGCGGCGTCCTCGCGTCGCTTCTCGCGGGCGGATATCTGCCGGAGCACAAGCTCGATCGCGGCGAGTTCTACGCGCTGCTCCTGTTCGCCACGGTCGGCGCCATGATGCTCGCCGCTGCGGGCGATCTCCTGACGGTGCTCCTCGGTCTCGAGACGATGTCGATCGGCGCATACGCCATCACCGCGTTCCGCCGCACCTCGGCGCGCTCCGCAGAAGGCGCACTCAAGTACTTCTTGCTCGGCTCCTTCGCGGCGGCGATCTTGCTCTACGGCTTCGCGCTTCTCTACGGCGCAACGGGCCACACGGATCTGGCGGGCATCGGCGACGCCGTCAGGCGCGGCGGGGATCGCTCGCCCATGATCCTCATCGCACTCGTCCTCATCTTGGCCGGCCTCGCGTTCAAGATCTCCGCGGTGCCCTTCCACATGTGGACGCCGGATGCATACGAAGGCGCGCCCACGCCGGGCACGACGTACATGGCGTCCGTCGTGAAGGCTGGCGGCTTTGCGATGCTCCTTCGCGTTCTGTTCCTATGCTTCGGCGACAAGGCTTCGATGTCGTGGTCGGCAGGCTGGCCACCGGCGCTCGCATGGATCGCCGTCATCACGATGACGGTGGCAAATCTCATTGCCGGTCAGCAGGAGTCGGTCAAACGCATGCTCGCTTACTCGAGCATCGCGCACGCCGGGTACCTCCTCGTTGGCGTCGTCGCGGCCATGCACTCCATGTCGCAAGCGGGCGCCAGCGTGCTCTACTATTTGCTCACGTACATGGTGTCGACCGCGGGCGCGTTCGGCACGCTCATCCTCTGCGGCAGCCGCGGCAAAGAAGCGGTCACGTATGAAGATCTCGCGGGCATCGGCCGCAGACACCCACCGGCCGCCCTCGCGTTCTCGCTGTTTCTGATTTCGCTCGCGGGCATCCCTCCAACCGCCGGCTTCTTCGGCAAGTGGTTCGTGTTCCGCGCAGCCATCGACTCAGGCTTCTACGCCCTCACGGTGATCGCGTTCATGAACAGCGTCGTCGCCGCTTACTACTACCTGCGCGTGCTCGTGTTCATGTACATGCGCGAACCCGCAGCGGGCGCGCCCGTCGCCGTGCCCATGCGATCGGCGTACGTTGCGGTGGCTCTCCTGCTCTCCGCCATCCTCGTCCTGATCCTTGGCATCGTACCCGGCCAAACGCTCGACATGGCCATCAAGGCAGCATCCATCTTCGGCGCCGGCTAACCCGCCCGCTTCCGCTTTGGCGCGATCTCATCGTTGGGGCCTGCGCTGCGGTCAGTTGTGGCCCCATCCGCGCCATCTCGCTTCGCTCGCTGCGCCGCCTTCCCCTTGCCACGTGCTCGTCAGGGCCGAAGCGGCCCTTCCTGCGCACGGACGGGGAAGGCAAGAAGACCGTAATCTACAAGGTTTGATCTCGATGAAATCCCCCTCCCTTGTTGCCATGGCGTTTCTTGTTGCTGCGAGTGGTTGCACGAAACCAAGCGCCGAGAAGAAAGAGCAGCTCGACGCCAACGTTGCTCCCGCGAGCGATGCAGGAGTGACTTCACCTGCGCCAGCGGCAAAAGCGGCCACGGATGCGGGAGTCATCAACGCAACGGCTCTTCCTGCGGCGTCCATTGCGGCCATGGTGAATCCTTCAAACCTGCCAGCGTATGCAGGAGCAACGGGAAGCATCGAAGGCACCATCTGGGTGACGGGCGACGCCGCGCCGACGACACCCGCAGACTTCGCAAAGTGTCCTGAAGCTGCAAGCATCTGGGGACACGCCTTTCGTGAGGGAGCGCCCCCTGCCGCGGGTGCGCCTGCGCCCGGTGCGCGTCCGCTTGCAGATGCCATTGTCGTTGTCACGGGGTATCAAGGCTTCTACGTGCCTGAGAAAAACGAGGCGAAGGAAGTCGTCATTGACCACTGTGGTTACAGACAGCGAACCGTGACGCTTACGTTCGGCCAGCGCCTCGAAGTGCGAAATCTCTCGAGGGAATTCTGGACGCCAAAGCTCGAACCCGGTGCAAATCAAGTCATGATGATGGCGGCACCGAAGGGCGATCCCGTGCGCATCTACCCAACGAAGCCAGGTCATTGGCTCCTTACGGACGCGGGACGCGGATACGCCGTTGTCGACGTCTATGCATTCCTTCATCCCCTGCATACCTCTACGGACGCGGCAGGTCATTATCGGATAGAGGGGGTCCCGCTGGGCAAGGTGACGGTGAATACCACGCACCCGCATATCCCCAACAGTGCCGGAGTCGATATCGATATCCAGGCGAACGTAGTGCACAAAGTCGATCTTGTATTGCACAACGAAATCAAGAAAGACGCAGCCGCACCCCATCCTGATGCAACCGCACCAACCAAGCCTCGTTAGCGCTACTGCCGGAAGTATTCCGGCAGTAGCGCTAGCAAAGCCGCGGGAGCGGCTTTTCGGAGGGGTGAATTGCCCGCGAAAGCGGGCAAGAGGGGGCGCCGCCACCACCCCTTCCCCACTTCAGTTTGCGTTCACCCAGGAGTCCGAAAGCAACTCGGCTTGCTGCAGCACCGTATTTGTTGCGGCCTCTTGCTTGTCGGGTGGGTAGCCGTACTTGCGCAAGATGCGCTTCACGTGGATGCGCAACCTGGCGCGCACCGACTCTTTCATTGCCCAATCGATGGAGACATTCTGCTTTACGGTGCTGACCAACTCGCGCGCGATAGCGCAAAGCATTTCATTGCCAAGCACTTTCACAGCACTGTCGTTCACTTCGAGTGAGTCGTAGAAGGCGAGCTCGTCGCTCGTGAGCCCCAACTCCTCGCCGCGCTTCTGGGCGGCTTGCATGTCTTTGGCGAGCCCGATCAACTCCTCGATGATCTGTGCGGTTCCGACCGCTCGGTTCTGGTACCGGCGCACAGACTTTTCGAGGAGGTCGGCGAAAGATCGAGCCTGGACGAGATTGTGCTTGGAGCGCGACTTCACCTCGTCATCGAGCAGTCTGCGAAGCAGCTCCACGGCGAGGTTCTTGTGCTTCATGCCGCGTACGTCCGCGAGGAACTGGTCTGAGAGGATGGAGATGTCTGGGTTCTTCAGACCCGCGGCGGCGAAAATGTTGATGACCTGATCGCTCGCGATCGCCTTCGACACGATCTGCCGAATGGCGTGGTCGATGTCGTCGGCCGATTTCCTGTCGCCGACCTGCGTCTTGACGATTGCGGATCGCACGGCTTGGAAGAAGCCGACGTCATCGCGAATGCGGAACGTTTCTTCGTGAGGCACCGCAAGAGCGAAGAACTTCGACAGCTCGATCACGACTTGGAGCAGACGCTCTTTTCCATTGTCCTGCGCGAGCACGTGCTCGCACGCAGCGGGCAGCAGCGAGAGCCGCTCGCCGGGTGATCCCGTCGTCCACGCGCTCCAATCGAAGCCGTGGAAAATATCCAAGCAGACTTCGTAGCGCTCCAGCATGAGCGCCACGGCCCGCTCCTTGTCGAGTGCGGCTTCGCCCTGACCACCGCTCGCCGTGTACGCGTGAACGGCTTTCTTGAGTTGGTCGGCGAGACCCAAGTAGTCGACGACGAGGCCTCCGGGCTTGTTGCCGAACACCCGGTTCACGCGCGCGATGGCCTGCATCAGGCCGAGCCCCTGCATCGGTTTGTCGATGTACATGGTGTGCATGCATGGGGCGTCGAACCCCGTGAGCCACATGTCGCGCACGATCACGAGCTTGAGCGGATCGCTCGGATTCTTGAAGCGCTTGGCGAGTCGCTCTCGCGCCTGCTTCGGGCGAACGTGCTGTTGCCATTCGCTCGGATCGGAGGCCGAGCCGGTCATCACGATCTTGATCGAGCCTTTGTCGTCGTGGGCGTCGTGCCATTGAGGGCGCACCGCCACGAGCGCGTTGTACAGGTCAACGCAAATGCGGCGACTCATGCAGACGAGCATCGCTTTGCCGTCCATCACTTCGAGGCGCGCTTCGAAATGCTGCACGAGATCCTTGGCGATGAGCGCGAGCCGACGATCGGTGCCGACCAACGCTTCGAGTGCCGACCACTTCGTCTTTAGCTTCTCGCGACCTTCCAGTTCCTCGCCCTCGGTCAGCTCGTCGAAGTCCTCGTCGAGGTGCGGCAGTTCCTCTTTCTTCAGCGCCAACTTGGCGAGGCGGCTCTCGTAGTAAATGGGGACCGTGGCGCCGTCTTCGACCGCACGCTGGATGTCGTAGATGCTGATGTAGTCCCCAAAGACTGCGCGCGTGCTCTTGTCGGCCGCTTCGATGGGCGTGCCTGTAAAGCCGATGAACGAAGCATTCGGAAGCGCGTCACGCATGTGGCGCGCGAAGCCGTCGATGAAGTCGTACTGGCTGCGGTGCGCCTCGTCGGCGATGACCACGACGTTCGATCGATCCGAGAGCAAAGTGTCGCCCCGCGTTTGGGGCACGAACTTTTGGATGGTCGTGAACACGATGCCGCCCGACGCGACCTTGAGTAGCTCTCGGAGGTGCACGCGATCCTTCGCCTGCTCGGGGCTTTGACGTAAGAGGTCCTTGCAGCGTGCAAACGTGCCGAAGAGTTGCTCGTCGAGATCGTTGCGATCCGTGAGCACGACGAGCGTCGGATTCCGCATCGCCGGGTGCAGCACGACGCGGCCCGCGTAGAACGCCATCGTCAGACTCTTGCCCGAGCCTTGAGTGTGCCAGACGACACCCACGCGGCGATCGCCCTGCAGCGCGGATGCTGTGAGGGTCGCGTCGACGGCGTGCGCGACGGCATGGAATTGGTGATAGCCCGCCATCTTCTTGATGGCGGTGTCGCCGTCGTCCTCGAAGACGATGAAGTAGCGAAGCAGATCGAGGAGACGCCGCTTGTTGAAGACGCCGCGGATCAGCACTTCGAGTTGAGACATCGTCTTCGGCGCGAGCGCCTCACCTTCGATGGTGCGCCACGGGGAGAAGCGTTCTCTGCTCGACGACAGCGTGCCGACGCGCGCGTCGAGCCCGTCGCTCACGACGAGTAGCTCGTTGAACACGAAGAGCGCGGGCAGCTCGTGCTTGTAGGTCTGGAGCTGTTGAAACGCATTCCAAATGGTGGCGTTCTCGGAAGTTGCGTTTTTCAACTCGATCACGGCGAGCGGCAGGCCGTTCACAAACACCACGACGTCGAGACGGCGGTTGTGACCGCCTTCAACGACCGTAAGCTGGTTGACGACGAGCCAGTCGTTGTTGTCTGGCGAGTCGAAATCGACGATGCGCACCGGGTCGTAGCCGATGGTGCCGTCGGCCCGCAGGTATTCCACGCTCACGCCGTTCACGAGGTAATAATGGAACTCGCGATTTGCATCGATCGGATGCAACGACGAGATGCGCGTGAGTTTGCGAAAGGCTTCGTCGAGACCCTCCGGTGAGACGGTGGGATTCAGACGCGCGAGCGCCTCGCGCAGGCGACCTTCGAGGATCACGTCGGCGTACGAACTCCGCTCGGCGGCGGGCTCGCCGGGCGCGATGGGGGGGCCTGCGATGATGGCGTAGCCAAGCGCGGCGAACCACTCGAGCGCCGCTTCTTCGACGACGGACTCGGTGAAGGTGCTCACGGGTTCTTCTTTCGCTTCGGGGCCAAGGGAGCCGTCGGCTCATTCGACTTTGCCGCGAGCCGCTTGCTCTCTGCTACGACACGGTCGAAGTCGGAGACGAACTCGCGATCTTGGCGCACGCGGAACACCTCGTACTCGGCCTCCGCCTTGAGCTTCGCCTCCAGCGCAGAGGTGCAACCCTTGTCGGCGAGCACCGGGTAGTCTGAGAGCCTGAGGAAGCGGGTCAGGAAAGACGCCCAGTCGGCCATCTTCATCAGGATGCCGCGCCGGGCCCGGTTCTCGGCGAGGTCGACGGCGATGACCGCATCGAGGTTGTAGAAGTCGACCGTCCGAGTCACGTCACGCCCACCCTCGCGCTGAACTACTTCCATTTTGGAAGTAGTTGCGAACGGGTCCAGCTCGCCGGAATCGAAGATGTTTTTCAGGTGCTTGATGATAGCGGGCACGCCCACGGCGAACAGCTCGGAGCTGCGTCAGCCACACCGTTTCGTCGCGCACGAGCACGCCGACCTTCACTACGCCCTTGGGCGACTTGTAGAGGATGAAGTCGCTTGGGGTGATGGGGGTTTGGGGCGCCGAGGTCATGCAGTGGCTTCCTTTTTCTCTCCGATCGTGCGAACCAGATTCTCGAGCGCAGCTTCTTCGACGACGGACTCGGTGCAGGCGGTCACGGTTTTTTTCGTCGCTTCGGCGCCTTCGACACAGCGAGCATCTTCGAATTTTCAAGCATCTTGGCGGTGGCCGTTAGGTCCTCGATATACCTCGCCTCGGCTTTGGTCTCGGCCTCAATACGCCGACGATCGGAGAACGCGTCGTATTGCTCATTGGCCCAGTTCGTCGCAAGTTCGTGCGAGACACCGCCGGCCGTGGTGAGCACGGGTAACTCCGTGTCGGCGAGGAACTTGTCGAGGTCGATTTCCCAGTCGGCCATCTTGATGTCCTTGCGGCGCCGAGCGCGAAACTCGGCGCGATCGAGGAACATCACAACGATGCGGTTGAGCGTGTCGATCTCTTCGTCATCCAAGTAGTTCTTCGCAGTGACCACATCGCGTTTGAGAACGCGGTTGCCGCTCCAACTCGTAAGCCCCATGTTTGGCTTGGTCGCGTCGGCACGCTGATGGACGATCTCGGCGGCGGTGAGGCCCGTTGCAGCGAAGTGCATTTTGTTTTGCATCTTCGCGAAGAAGACTTGCGCCTCGCGATCGCTCTCGCGGTAATCGGACGCGAGGGCGAAGATCTCCCGCACGCGCTGATACACCCGCGCCTCGCTCGCGCGGATCTCGCGGATGCGCGCGAGCAACTCGTCGAAGTAGTCTGCGATCCGGTCGGTTCGCTTCAGTCGCTGATCGTCGAGCGTGAATCCTTTGACGAGATACTCGGTGAGTCTGGCGGTCGCCCACTGCCGAAACTGCGTGCCGCGATGACTCCGCACGCGGTAGCCAACGGCAAGCACCACGTCGAGGTTGTAGTGCTCGATCTCGCGAGAAACCGAGCGATTCCCTTCGGTTCGAACTATCCGGAATTTCCGGACAGTTGCTTCCCGGACGAGCTCGTTCTCGTCGTAAATGTTTACGATATGCTCGTTGATGGTGCGTACATCCTTGTCGAACAGCTCAGCGATCAGGGCCTGCGTCAGCCAGATCGTCTCGCCCTCGAAGCGGCACTCGATGCGGGTTCGTCCGTCCTCGGTTCGGTAGAGGATCAACTCGGATTTGGGCGCATCAGACTCGATCATCGGACAGCAACCAAGTTAGGCTTAAAGAGCGGGTTTTTGTCGACGATAGCAGCCCGAACTTTGGCAGTTAGCAAATCCGACAGCGATTGCTCGAACTCGAGCAGAATCATCAACTCTTCCAACTCGACAAGAATAAAGGGGGCCTGACGAAGTGACTCTCGAACCATCGTTACTGCTGGATCTGTAAAGCCTGATGCTGAAATTAAGATTCCACGCGCAGCGCCGCGGCCGAACACCCGCACCATGTGCGGTGCCACCTTGTCAGTCCCAATCGGGTCGGAGTACCACTTTATTTCCACGAGATAGATGTCGCTAGACAGTTCGATGACCCCATCAATCTGCTCAACGACGCCCTCTCCGGCTTCGCCGTATCTACGAAATGACTCTCGGACTAAAATACCAAACGATTTGAATAGATCGTTAAGCACCTTCTCCAATTGGAGTCCTCTCGCGTGTGGGTCTTTCTCAGCGAAAAGAACGGCAAGACGGTCGCGAATTCGCGCGCGTTCCTCTGCAACGCGTTTCTTTTCAAGAATGGCCTGTTCTCGCTGCTGCCGTTCCTTGGCAGCCAAGGCATTTCGTTCGTCACTCATGCGTGTGAACGAGTCCTTCACATTCACGAGCTTCTGGATCTTTGCGACATAGCCTTCGGCCTTGGTGCGATCGTTGTCATACCCTAGAGAAAAATCGTCCCACTGTGTGACGCGCCGGAGAATCTCGCGGCGAGCGCGCAGTCGTGCGTCGCCAAGATCGTTAATCTGGCGCAAGACCTGTTTGACGATTTCGAACTTGTTAATGGATTCCTTGTCGTAACGTACCGTCTGCTGAATCGTTGCATAGTCAACTTCAGGAACACCGCAACTCTTGAAGAAGTCGAGAACGGCTTGCTTCCCTTTGAGCAGACACGGGATCGCGTCGACCAACAACTGGAAAAGCTCGGGTGGATAGTGGTGGACGACCTGTTCGTTCACGGTACCTCCAAAGTGTGCTCAGCGTCAGCGACCGAAATTTCGCCCGAGAGCAGGCGCGGCAACAGCTCGTCGCGCATGCGTGCTAGCGTCCGAGATTCGAGGTCCAGCGCGATTTGTTTGTGCAGGATCGGCTCGAGTACGCGGCTCGCGGCGGACAGCACGGATGCGGACGGCACCACGCACTTTGCTGCCGTTAGGTGATGACGCTGGATGTGCCCCATCGTCGTTGCTTTGTCTCCTGCGATGCGCTGGAACTCGGGTAGATGCTCGACGAGCCAGTGGAGATAGAACGACTTTGGATAACTCTGTGACGTGAGGCGAAACAGGTGCTGATTCAGTGCAGCTCTGCCGCCGCACCACACAACAACAGCCAGACTTCCTGACCAGGAGAAGACTACATCGCCGTTCTCGAGAATGCACTCCGGCGTGATGTCTGCCCGAGCCCACTCATCACTGCCTGGTTGCCCGGTGCGTAGTTGCGCAATCTTCACGACCGGCAGGCGCGGGTCGTTGCCTTTCGGCCTGAACTTCTGGAGAGCGAGGCCATTACGGAAATCAGCGATTTCATCGAGCGGTTGAATGCTCCACCCCCTCGGAATCAACCCCAACTCCGACTCCACAAACGCACTCGGAAACAGCTTCGCAGTCTCCGCGTCCATCCCGCTTGGCGCGCGGCCGTCGGCATTTGCGCGCACCGGGTCGAAGTCGACGAACCACGACTTGAAGAGCGCCCGCGCCATCGCCTCGAGTGTCTCGTTCATCCGGCGATTCAGTTCGATCTTGTCGTCGAGGGTGCCGAGGATGTGGGCGATGGTGCGCTGCTCGGCGAGCGGCGGAAGCTGCAAAGGTGTTGCCTTGAGGAGGCCAAGGTTCGTGTGGGGAACGCCGGTCTGGATCGCGTTTTTGCGGATGTATTCCTGCTGCTCATCGCTGCGAAACACGTAGTAGAGGAAGAGTGGCAGCGCCTTGCGTCTGTCCACCGTCAGCTTCATCTGGCTTTGTGAGATGAGATAGCGCTCGTACGGACGCATCGGTACAAGCGCCACCTGACCTAGCGTGCCTCGCTGGGTGAAGACAATGTCTCCGGGCTCCGCGTGGTTCGCGGCAAGGCTCTCTGATTTGGCGCGCGAAACGAAAGCGAAGTCTCCTTCAACCCACCGGTTGCCCATGTTTGTGCCCCGGATGACGGGCACGCCTGCGTCGACGTAATCGCGACTCACCAAGTCGGAGCCGAACGGGCCACCAACGATCGCGTTGCGCATGGGAGCGGCAACGTCAGCCACTATGCATGAGAGCCTCTCACCCATATCCAAGCCCCCTCAAATTCTCCCGAATCTCCTTCTCGAGCCTCGCCCCCTCGGCAAACTGCTCCTCCAGCGTCGCAACAAGCCGCTTCATCTTCTCGTTAAACGGCTCGCCATCGTCTTCGATCTCCTCGGCCCCAACGTAGCGGCCCGGCGTGAGCACGAACTGGTGCGCCGCGATCTCTTCGGTCGAAGCAGACTTGCAGAAGCCCGGCACGTCCTCGTACTTGCCGGGGCCGTCACCGCGCCAGCGATGGTACGTGTCGGCGATGCGCGCGATGTCATCGTCGGAGAGCTCGCGGTGCACGCGATCAACCAGCGTCCCGAGCTTGCGCGCATCGATGAAGAGCGTCTCCTTCTGGCGGTTGCGCATCTTCTTGCCGCGTCCGCCGAGCCCGTTCTTCTTGTCACGCGCCAGGAACCACAGACACACCGGGATCTGCGTCGAGTAAAAAAGCTGCCCCGGCATCGCCACCATGCAGTCGACAAGATCCGCCTCGACGATGGCCTTGCGGATCTCGCCCTCGCCCGACTGCTGCGACGACATGCTGCCGTTCGCGAGCACAAACCCTGCGATGCCCGCGGGCGCGAGGTGATGGAGGAAGTGTTGCACCCAGCCGAAGTTGGCATTGCCCGCAGGCGGCACGCCGTACTTCCAGCGCATATCTTCTTTTAGGCGCGGCTGGCCCCAATCGCTGTCGTTGAAGGGGGGATTGGCCAGCACGTAATCGGCCTTGAGATCCTTGTGGCCGTCGGCGTGGAAGGTGTTGCCATGAACGATGTTCGCGTCGATGCCGCGAATCGCGAGGTTCAACTTTGCGAGGCGCCAAGTCGTATGGTTGGACTCCTGACCGTAAATGCTCACGTCACCAACGCGCCCGCCGTGCGCCTCGACGAACTTCTCGCTCGAGACGAACATGCCGCCCGAGCCGCAGCACGGATCGAACACGCGACCCTTGTAAGGTGCAATCATCTCCACGAGCACGCGAACGACGCCGCGCGGCGTGTAAAACTGGCCACCGTTCTTTCCCTCAGCAGCGGCGAACTTGGTGAGGAAGTACTCGTAAACGCGCCCGAGCACGTCGCGAGAGCGACTCTCCTTGTCGCCGAGGCCGATGGTCCCAACGAGGTTGATAAGTTCTCCGAGGCGCGTCTTGTCGAGCGCGGGGCGGCCGTAATCCTTTTGGAGCACGCCCTTGAGCGTGTTGTTGTCACGCTCGATGGCAACCATTGCGTCGTCCACCAACTTGCCAATCGTTGGCTGCGTGGCCCTGCCTTGAAGGAATGACCATCGCGATTCCTTCGGCACCCAGAAGATGTTGTCCGCCATGTACTCGTCGCGATCTTCGGGATCGGCGCCGGACTTCATGTCTGCTTGGAGGGCAGCGTGCTTGTCCTCGAAGGCATCGGAAATGTACTTCAGGAAGATGAGGCCAAGGACGACGTGCTTGTACTCGGCCGCGTCCATGTTGTTGCGAAGCTTGTCTGCCATCTGCCACAGCTTCTCTTCGAAGCCGACGATGGCATCGGAAGCACCCGCGCCGTTCTTGCTCGAGGAAGCGCCATCCGGCTTTGGCTTCCGCCCTCGCTTCTTCGCGCCGCTATCACTCATGGTCCTCGCGGCTTCGTATTCCAGCCCGTCGCCGGGCTCAACGATCCTTCAGTATAGGGCGTGATCGGCGTCCGAGTGCGGGCTTGCGAGCGCGCGTTCTGCGGGTGTCTCGGCGACGGCCATGAGCTGCGTCTTCGCCAAGGCGATCTCGCGGGGGCGATGATTGTATTGTGCAAAATCGACGGCGAGCGCGAGGATCAACGGATCGGCGGGAGCAACACGTAACGCGTCACGCATCCGCAAAGCCGTGTCCCTGCCCCGTGGGTTTGCCATGGCCACGAGAGAGAGAGAGTAAGCCACGATGGGATCGACATCCGCCGCGTTCGCAAGGCGCGCAAGCTTCGCCTGCGCGTCAGCGCCCGACGGATCCTTGAGAACTGCAAGAAGCAACTCGTGCTTTGCATCGAGAACACCGGCGGCCGGCGCAATGCTTGGCACCTCGCGCCGCCTCGCCGATAGCTCGATGCCTAGCTCCAAGGGAAGATCTTCGGCCGCGACAACGCCTCTCGCAGCGAGATCGACAAGCAACGATCCGGTGAGCGAATCGTGCGCCGCCATGGGCGTCCACCGCACGCGCTCGAGCCAACTTCGCGCAATCTCCGCACCTGCCAGACGCGCAAGCCGATCCGCAAAGACGAGCACGCAAACCTGCGGCGGACGATCGGTCACGCGCGCAAGTCGAGGATGGACAGAAACGGAGTCCGCCGACGCGAGCGCGTCCAGGATCATATGCGCGGCGCTCGCGCCCGGATCGGCGCGCGCAACCGTCTGCGCTATCGACAGTGCCGCCGCGCGTTCGCCGAGGAGCAGCGCGCGCGCCGCGACCTCCGCAAGCGAAACACGTCCGCGCGTTGCGCGCGCAGATGCCGTGGGCAAGTCTCCGCGCGCGAGGGCTTCGTCGACCGCGAGACGCGCGACCGTCGGATCCCGAGGACCGCGCACGCCGAGCTCTCGCGATGCATCCGCAAGCGTCGCCGAAACCTCTCGCGCCAAGACGAGATGCCCTGCACCAAGCAGCGTGAGGGCACCGGACTCCACCTCCAGCGAGCGCGTCGGCGCCGTCGTCACGAGGCCCTCGAGTCCTCGCGCTACGAGATAAGCGTCGTTGCGTGAACGTCCCCAGTCGCCGAGCGCACTCCACGCGACATCTGAGTTGCCGTGCTCGAGCGTGAGCGCGATCGCACGCTCGCGTCCCGACGCATCCGCTCGCCGCGCGTCGATCCGCAACAGAAGCGCGTCGAGGTTCGCGTTCCCTGGATCCCGGGCCGTTGCTTGCATCGCGTACGTGCGTGCAGGATGCATATTTCCGCGTCGCTCGGCACATCTCGCCTTTGCAGCAAGAGTGCCCGCATACGCAGGATCGATCCGGCGTGCCTTGTCGAACGCGCGATCGGCCTCCGTGTCCCGTGCGTCGCGAAGGCATCGGACCTCACCGATGCGCGTCCAGATCTCCACATCGCCATCGTCTTGTCGCGCTGCAAGCGAGAAGGCGGACAGCGCAGAATCGAGTTCACCTGATGCCTCGGCGAGCACGCCGCGCAGATACAAGGCGTACGCCTCCGCAGGCACGTACGCATCGCGCACGATGCGGCCGTCGTAAACGCGGACGACTTCGGCGTGCGTGCAACCAGCCATCGACCCCGATAGCAGCAACGCAAACATGACATGAAACGCAAACGAGGCTCGCACTGTCGCTACCGAGAACGATAGTCCCCTCTCGCGTCACTTAGGTCCGCGCGGCTCACGTCGTCCATCGATTCGAGAGCCGGCGGGCCGTGCGTGTGCGGCCCCTCGGCGGCGCGCAGGCGCTCGGCGATCTCGATGATGCGTCGCTCGACGCGCCCGAAGACACTCGATGCCGGGAAACGCCCGGATGTATCGCGCTCGCCCGCGGACACGCCAGTAAGAACCTCGATGCCCTGAGCAACCGTGGTGACCGCGTAAAGATGGAAGCTTCCGTCCTCGATGGCCTTCGCGACGTCTTCGCGCAAAACGAGGTGCTCGAGATTCGCGCACGGCAGCATCACGCCCTGTTTGCCCGTCAGGCCACGCGCACGACAAAGATCGAAGAAGCCCTCGATCTTTGCGCACACGCCGCCAATGGCTTGGATCTCACCGAGCTGATTCACGCTGCCCGTCACGGCGATGCCTTGATCGATCGCGACATCGGCCAGCGCCGAGAGAACGCCGAAGAGCTCGCTCGACGACGCGCTGTCGCCGTCGATCTCACCGTAACTCTGCTCGAACGCGATCTGCGCTCTGAGACTGAGCGGACGTTCCTGGCCGAACATGCGCGCAAGATACCCTCGGATGATCGCGACGCCCTTGGTATGGATGGCACCACCGAGCTGCGCTTCGTGCTCGACGTCGACGATGCCCTCGCGGCCGAGCGCAACGACCGCCGTGATGCGCATCGGCTGGCCGAACTCGACATCACCTGCAGAATACACGGAAAGACCGTTGACGACACCGACGCGGAAGCCATCGGTGTCGAGCGAGACTTCGCCGCGCATCGTGAGCTCGCGAATGTGGCGCTCGGCAGCGCCCGCGCGTTCACGGCGCTCGCGCCACGCGACCGCGATGTCCTCCGCGGTCACCGCGCTGCCGCGTGCCGAAGCAAGCGCGCTCGCAAACGCCGCGGTCTCCTCGAGCGGAGAACGACTGAGCGACAGCTTCTGGCGATCGCCGGCGAGACGCGTTGCGAGATCGAGCAGCGCTGCGCGCGCCGAACGATCCAGCGCGCCCCACCCGCGTTCGCACGCCATGTTCGTCAGGTATCCGTCGAGCGTGCGGAGGTTTTCGAGCGTGCGCGGGATCGAAGGTTCGATCTCCACCTTCACGCGAAAGAGCGTCGCGAAATCCGCGTCCGCGTCGAGAAGCGCGGCATAGACTTCGGGAGGTCCGACGAGCACGACGCGCACACGGATGGGCGCGGGCACCGGCCGGAGCGTCGTTGCGTACAAGCCGAGCGGCCCGAGCGGATCTTCGGCGCCGATACGACGCTCGCGAAGCACGCGCTTCATGCGCTCCCAGATAATGGGATCGGTCATGAGATCGGCCGCGCGAACGACGAGCACGCCGCCTGACGCAGCGTGAAGAGATCCCGGGCGAATGCGCGTGAAATCGGTGAGCAATGCGCCGAATCGTGCGCGGCGCTCGAGGTAGCCGAAAAGGTTCGGATAGGTCGGATTCGTCTCGTAGATCACGGGTGGAGGCGCGCCCTCTTCATGTGAAACCAAAAGATTCACCTTGAAGCGACCTAGCCTCGTGGCGTGTTCCGGATCGACCTCCGGCGTGTTGCTCTCTGCAAGTTGCGCCTGCTGGCTCTGCGGAGCACCCTCGGTCACGAGAGGCAATGCAGGCTCCGGCTCGACGAAATCTCGCCAGTCAGCGACGAGCGCTTTGTCGACGCGTTCGATGTACTGCGCAACGTCGTCACCAAAGTCCTTGAAGAGCGCTCGCATCTCGCCGCATGCGCGAGCGATCACTTCGCCTGCCAGATGCGCCATCGCTTCTTCGCGCGCTGCATCGAAGTGAGCATTTTGCTCGCGCACGGACGCCGCCGCCTTCTCGACTTCGTGCGTGAGACGGTCTTCGGCCTCGCCGAGAGCGCGTTTGGTCGATTCATCGAGGGCACTGAACTGCTCTGCCGACAGCGGCTTGCCGTGCAGGATCGGGAAGGTTTGCACGCCACCTTGCACCGAGCGAATGCCGAAGCCGAGATTCTTCGCCGTTGATTCGAGCCCGTTGAGAACCTCGCGATTTTTCGCGTCGAGCTCGCGCGAGAGCCGCTGCGTGGCTCGACGCACCTCTTCATGCTGAATGAGGCTCGGGATCTCTTGGCGAAGCCGATCGATGAGCGCCCCCATCGCAGCCACGAGTGCCGCACCGGATCCGGCGGGGAGCATGAGCGGCTTCGGCGCTTCGGGTCTGTCGAAGTCGTGGACGTAGACGATGTCTGGCGGACTGTCTCGCCCTTCCGCAAAGCACTCGGCGAAACGAACGAGATCCTCTTCGATCATCACCTGCGGATCGGCGGATACGAAGACGTGGAAGCCTGGCTCCTTCGTTGCGAGCCCCGCCGTGAGCGCTCGGCATGCAACGGGACCAACGAGATCGAACAGACCGGCGATGGCCTGCGGCGACTCCGGCAACGAAGACGGATCGGTGTGCTGCGTGACGAGCTCGGACGGGATGCGAAACGGAACGCGACCAGATCCCGGCCGAGGAGCGGCGTTCGCGTCGAGCCACGCGCGCACCGGACCGCTTTGCAACGGCGCTTGGCTCGGACTGCGACGCGCCATCGAGTCGTCCGGTGCCGCAACGTCCCTTGTCGCCTGCCGCGCCACCGACCGCGATGAGGACGATCGCGCAGGCGCCACCCTCCCACGCTTTCCACGAGGTAACTCTGGGCGGGGGCCGATCGTCCGCGAAGAACCTGATTTGCCACGCTGGGCCATGCCCACCCAAGGGTACCAGACGAGCCCCGCGAAGGGATCGGCTGCACACACAGGGAGACCAAACATCCGAGCCCGACCGCAAATTGCTCTGTCTTTCGCAAATTGCTCTGTCTTTGTCCGGCTGACCCTTTTCCTATGCCGAGTAGTCCGACCACGATACGATGCGCCGACGATGGCGCGGTTGATCCTCGCGACAGCCGAAGGGCAACAAATAATCGAGCTTCGGGCCTCAAATAGCCTTGGCCGTCACCCGAACAACACGATTCAGCTCCTCGACAAAATCGTTTCGAAGGAGCACTGCATCGTCGAGCAGCGCGACGGCGGGTTCGTCCTCCGCGATCTTGGAAGCCTCAACGGCACGTACATCAATGGCGAGCGCGTGCGCGGAGAGGCGCCGCTGCGTCACGGTGACGAGATTGCGCTCGGCTCGACGCGCGCACGCTATGACGACGGCGTTGGACCTACCGTCGGCGCTCCCGCCGCGGTGTCGCCCATCGGCGACCCAGTCACGCCGTTGCCTGGTACCGTACCTTTCAGCGCGTCGTCGCCACGCCCTCCTTTCGATTCCCATGTGACGAACCCAGTAGGTCGATCTGAGCCGCCGCTTACCGGTCGCCCGGTCTCGTCGGCCGCAATCCCGCACAGCGAACGCAGCCCCGTGCAGGCTGCACCTTATTACCGCCGATCGCCCCAGCCCGTTGTCCAGCCGCGCGAGCAGCAGCCACTGACCGTGCGTGGCGCTCCGCGAGCGCACGTCGCAGGTACGCGCGTCGATGTCCTCGACTCGGCTCGAGCCATCGGCACGCAGATCGCCGCGCAAACGAGGGCCTTCGCTGCCTTCGAACAGATTGCGCACGATCCGCAGCAGCTTCGCGCCGACTACGAGCGCTTGCGCCTCACGTGGGAACTCACGCGCGACATCGGTCTCGAACGCGAGCTCGATCCGCTGCTGCACAAAATCTTGCTATCGCTCTTCAAGTTCGTGAAGGCCGACCGCGGCGTCATTCTCCTTCGCGACGAGAACGGCACGCTTCAGCCGCGCGCCACCCATCGCCGCGACGGCACGGAGACGCCAATCCAGGTTTCGTCGACGATCCTCAATCACGTAATGGCCGAGCGCGCGAGCGTGCTCACACACGACGCACCGATGGATTTCGCCTCGTCCAAAGGCAAATCCATGATTCTAAATCGCATCTCGAGTGCCATCGTCGTCCCGCTTCTGCACGAGAAAGAGGTGCTCGGAGCGCTCTGGCTCGACAGCGAATCGCTCGCGCAATTCCAGCACAAGGACCTGGAGCTCGTGACCACCGTTGGCAACCAAGCCGCGATGTTCATCGAAAACAGCTTGCTCGCAAAGAAAATCGAGCAAGAGATTACGACGCGCGAACACTTTAGCCGGCTTCTTTCTCCGAACGTTGCCGAGCAGGTCATCTCGGGCAAGCTCGAAGTGAAGAAGGGCGGTGTTCTCGTCCCTGACTGCACCGTATTCAACAGCGACATCCGCGGCTTCACGCGAATGAGCGAAGGCGCCCCCGCGGATGTCATCAATGAATTATTGAATGAGTATTTCGAGTTGATGGTCGAGACGATATTCAAATACGAAGGCACACTCGATAAGTTCATGGGCGACGGCATCATGGCGTTCTGGGGCGCACCCATGAACCGACAAGACGATCCCATCCGAAGCGTGCAGTGTGCACTCGATCAGATGAAAGTCCTCGGCCGTTTCAATCGAAAGCGCGTCGACAATGGTGCTCCCGCGCTCGCCGTCGGCATGGGCCTTCACACCGGACCGCTCGTTGCTGGCTACGTCGGAAGCTCGAAGGCGATGAGCTACACGGTCATCGGCGACACGGTGAACACGAGCTCGCGTCTCTGCGGCATTGCTCTCGCAGGTCAGATCATCGTCAGCGAGTCCACGCTCGCACGTCTCGGATCGCGCTTCGAAGTCGAGGAGCTTGCGCCTGCCCAACTCAAGGGCAAGGAGAAGCCGCTCCGCATCTTCAACGTCACGCGCGAGAAACCCAGCGCGATCGCGAGGGTCGGCTAGGCCTGTAGCGAGGATTGCTAGGACCGCTTTCAAGTTGACGCGAGGTTTCGAACCCCTCGAAGGTTGCTCCCGTCGTCTTTTGGCCGATTCCCATCGCATCACTTCGTTGCTCCTCCTCGAGCTGCACGAGCAGCTCTCGTCGGAGCGCCTCGCGCTGCTCGGAACTCGACCAAAATACTCGGTCCGCAACCTGCTCGGGGTTCGCGGCGGGGCCGAGCAGCGGACCGGAACAGCCTTCCCCGGCGGCGCGCAGGAAGGCGGGAGCACGGCGCCGTAGACGCCGCCCGCCTGACGAGCA
Organism: Polyangiaceae bacterium; assembly: GCA_009781005.1. Classification (GTDB taxonomy): domain Bacteria; phylum Myxococcota_A; class Polyangia; order Polyangiales; family Polyangiaceae; genus Labilithrix. The sequence continues at coordinate 68,458 of WQYX01000013.1, forward strand.
CGCGGCAAGGGGAAGGCGGCGCAGCGAGCGAAGCTCGCGCGCGGATGGGGGAAGCGCCGGGAGACCGGCAGAGAGAAGTAGGTGAGAACGGAGATGCGAATCAACGAACAAGTCCTACGCCGGCAACA